>NZ_PTFE01000047.1:0-60937 GCF_002936975.1 Bradyrhizobium sp. AC87j1 | reverse complement strand
GGGGTGGGGTGATCTCTCAACACGGGCAGCGTTCCTCGCAGAGAGACCGTCACCCCACCCCGCTACGCATTCCGCTTCGCTGCATGCGTAACGACCCTCCCCCTCCAGGGGAGGGTAAGAGAGACTACGGCTTGTTCGGGTCGAACCGCTTCTCCAGCCCCTTCCAGCAATCCGCGTAATCGTCCTGCAGCGTGGACGCGTTCGCGGCGTGCGCGGTGACGCGCTGCGGGTAGCGGGTCTCGAACATGAAGGCCATGGTCCCCGTCAGCTTCACCGGCTTCAATTCGCCGTTGCTGGCATGCTCGAAGGCATCACGATCGGGGCCGTGCGGCAGCATGCAATTGTGCAAGGAGATGCCTCCGGGGACGAAGCCTTGCGGCTTGGCATCGTAGACGCCGTAGATCAGGCCCATGAACTCGCTCATGATGTTCATGTGGTACCAGGGCGGCCGGAAGGTGTTGTCGGCAACCATCCAGCGCTCGGGGAAGATCACGAAATCGATATTTGCGGTGCCCGCCGTCTCCGACGGCGAGGTGAGAACCGTGAAGATCGAGGGATCGGGATGATCGAAGCCGATCGCACCGACCGGCGAGAAGGTGCGCAAATCGTATTTGTAGGGCGCGTAATTGCCGTGCCAGGCGACGACGTCGATCGGCGAATGCGGCAAAATGGTCTTGAACAGCGAGCCGCCCCATTTCACGTAGAGCTCGGTCGGCGTGTCCTTGTCCTCGTAATGCGCGACGGGGGTAAGGAAGTCGCGGGCATTGGCCAGGCAGTTGGCGCCGATTGGCCCGCGCTCCGGCAGCGTGAACGCGCCGCCATAATTCTCGCAGAGATAGCCGCGCGCCGGCCCGTTCGGAATCTCGACGCGGAACTTGACGCCGCGCGGGATCACCACGATCTCGCCGGGCTCGGCATCGATGCGGCCGAACTCGGTGACGAGGCGAAGATTGCCCTGCTGAAGCACGAACATCAGCTCGCCGTCGGCATTGTAGAAATGCTGGCCCACCATCGACTTGGTGATGAGATAGACGTGCGCGGCCATGCCGGCCTGCGTGTTCACATCGCCCGCCGTCGTCATGGTCTGCACGCCCTGAACGAAGGTCACATCGTCCTTCGGGAGCGGCGTCGGGTCCCAACGCATCTGCGCGATCGGCAGGTCGTATTCATGGCACGGCGCCGAACGCCACAGGCCGGCCTCGACTTTCTCGAAGCGGCCGGAATGCTTCACCGAGGGGCGGATGCGATAGAGCCATGAGCGCTCATTGGTGCCGCGCGGCGCGGTGAAGGGCGAGCCGGACAATTGTTCGGCATAGAGCCCATAGGCGCAGCGCTGCGGCGAGTTGCGCCCGATCGGCAACGCGCCCGGCAGCGCCTCGGTCTCAAAGCTGTTGCCGAAGCCTGACATATAGCCCGGCGTCACCTGCGCCGAGCTTCGGATGATCTGATCTGGCGAGGTGTTGATGTTCATCGCTATCCTCCTCCTTGCAGGGCTGCCCACATGTCCTGGTCGCGCTTGTCGGTCCAGATCACGGGATCGTCGATCCCCGACGCCTCGTCAAAGGCGCGCGACACGTTGAACGGCAGGCAGTGCTCGTAGATGGCGAAGCTGTGGAATTTCGGGTCCATTACCTCGCGGGTCGCCGCCATCGATTCCTTCAGCGTACGCCCCTTGGCCACCGAGATTTCGGCTGCGCCATAGAGCGAGGTGACGAAATCGCGCGTCATCGCAATGGCTTCGCGCACCGTGGCGGTGCCGTTGAGCGCGTCGCCGCGGCCCGGCGCGATCGCCTTGGGATTGAAGTTGCGGATCTCGTTCAGCGTCAGCGGCCATTCGCGCAAATGCGCGTCGCCGCAATAGCAGGCCGAGTGATATTCGATGAGGTCGCCGGAGAACATCACTTCGGCATCGGGCACCCAGGCGACGATGTCGCCGGAAGTGTGGCCGGCCCCGAGCTGCATCAGCCGCACCTCGCGCTTGCCGAGATAGATCGACATCTCGCCTTCGAAAGTCAGTGTCGGCCAGGTCAGGCCGGGAATGCTCTGCGCGTCCTGGAACAGCCGCGGGAAGCGGCCGTATTCGGAATCCCAATCCTGCTTGCCGCGCTCCTCGATCAGCCGATAGGTCTCCTGCGAGGCGACGATGCCTTGCGCCTTGTAGGCGGAGGCCCCTAGCACGCGCACGGCATGATAGTGCGACAGCACCACATATTTGATCGGCTTGTCGGTCACAGTGCGGACGCGCTCGATCACCTTGTTCGCCATCGCCGGCGTGGCCTGCGCGTCGAACACCAAGCAGCCGTCGTCGCCGACGATCACCGCGGTGTTCGGATCGCCCTCGGCGGTAAAAGCATAGAGATCGGTGCCGATCTCGGAGAAGGTGATCTTCTTCTCGGAGAGATCGCCGGTGGATGCGAAGTTCTTCGCCATCAATTCGTCCTTTGAGTCTTTTGGGTTATTGTTGTTGCTGTTGCTGTTGCTGGCCGTCGATCATGCGGCGCTTGGCAAGCTCGACCGCCTCACGCAGGACATCGATGTCGCCGATATGGTTGGCCAGGATCAGCACCAGCGCCGCGTCGAAATCGGCGCTCTGCTCCTCCGTGAGCCCGCGATGCGCTTCGACGATGGCGCGGAAGGCATCGTCCGGCCGCGCAAAATTGGAGCTGGTAGACAACGGCATGCGAAACCTCAATTCAACCCTTGAGCCTGCGACAACGCCGCCGCGATCGCGGCGCGCGTCGGATGGCGGAAGCGCGCGGCGACATAGCCATCGGGCCTGAGCAGATAGGCAGCGCCCGGGGCGGCGTCGTAGCGCTTTGCGACAAGGCCCGAGGGATCGGCAAGCCCGCCCTCGCCGCCGATGCGAACATCCTTGACCCCGTCGGGCACATCAATCGCCGCGCCATTGTTGAACGAGAGCAGGGTGAAGTCCGTTCCACCCTTGCGGAAGGCGTCCGTCAGATAGGCCTGCTCGGCAATTGGCGCGTCGAGCATGGAGCAGCCGGGCGACGGTCCGCCGCCCCAGACATCTGCATCCGGCGACGACAACGGGGAGGCGTAGCTGCACGGCACCGACAGGCGCCCGCCATTGACCATGCGCTTGCCGAACTCGGTCTCCTTGGCCAGCGACAGCACCGCCTTGCGCAGCCGCGCTTCCTGATGCGAGTTCGGCGCCATGAAATCGGTCGAGCGTGTCGACTCGCGGATGTTCTCGTCGGCCGCCATGCTGCGCTCGGCGTGATAGCTTTCGAGCAGGCTTGCGGGCGAGGTGCCCCGCAGCACGCGGTCGAGCTTCCAGGACAGGTTTTCGGCGTCCTCGAGCCCGGAATTGGCACCGCGGGCACCGAACGGCGAAACCTGATGAGCGGAATCACCGGCAAAAATCACGCGGCCATGGATGAAGCGATCCATCCGCCGGCACTGGAATTTATACAGCGAGATCCACTCGAACTCGAAGTTGTCGTGGCCGAGCATGCGCGCGATGCGCGGCCGCACGTTCTCCGGCTTCTTCTCGACCACCGGATCGGCGTAGCGGTTGAGCTGGAGGTCGATCCGCCAGACGTCGTCGGGCTGCCGATGCAGCAGCGCCGAGCGTCCGGCATGGAACGGCGGATCGAACCAGAACCAGCGCTCGGTCGGGAATTCCGCGGTCATCTTGACGTCGGCGATCAGGAACTGGTCCTCGAACACCTGTCCCGCGAACTCGGCGCCGACCATCTGCCGCAGCGAAGAGCGCGCGCCGTCGCAGGCGATCACATATTGCGCGTGCAGCCGGTAGGCGCCTTCCGGCGTCTCGATCGTCAACGCCACGCCGTCATTGCGCTGCTCCAGCGCCGTCACCTTGTTGCGCCAGCGCAAGTCGATCTCGGGCAGGTCGCTGATGCGATCGACCAGATAGGCTTCGGCGTAGTATTGCTGGAGATTGATGAAGGCGGGCCGCTTGTGGCCGTCCTCGGGCAGGAGGTTGAACTGGTAGAGCAGGGACTCCCCGTGGAAGATCCGGCCGACGCTCCACACCACGCCCTTGGCGACCATGCGGTCGCCGACGCCGAGCCGGTCCCAATATTCCAGCGACCGCTTCGAGAAGCAGATCGCCCGCGAGCCCTCGCCGATGCGATCGGTGTCATCCAGAAGGACGACGCGCTGGCCGCGCTGGGCAAGGTCGATCGCGAGCGACAGCCCGACCGGGCCGGCGCCGACAACCACGACGGGATGCTCGGCCGGGCTTTGGCCGGCGCGGTCCTGATCGGCATGGCGGCGATAGCCGAACTGGGCTTTGGCCTGATGCGTCTTGACCTGAAGAGTCTTGGCCTGCGCCATACTCGAACCTCGGCTCTGGTCAGGAGAGGACTGATCTGCTAGATAGTCTCACGTGCAACTATTTTGGACCGGAGCCGGCCGGCCGTCAACTGGAATTCGGAGCGCGCTCCTTGGCGAGGACATCCAGCGACATCGCAGTGAAGGCACGCGAAGCCGAAGAGGCCTCCGTGCGGCCAAAGGCACGGCTCGACCTGTTCAAGTTCGTGCCGTTCCGCCTCAACCGGCTCGCAGCGGAAGTCAGTTCCGCGCTTTCGGTCGAATATCAGGAACGGCATGGTCTCGACATTCCGGCCTGGCGCGTGATCGCCACGCTCGGGTTCCGCAACGATGCCTGTAGCGCGCAGTACATCGCGCAATGCACCCGCACGCACAAATCCACCATCAGCCGCGCGGTGACTGCGCTGCTCAACGAGGATCTGATCGAGCGGGTGGAGAACGAAGCCGACCGCCGCGAATTCCGCCTGCAACTGACGAAGAAGGGCCGCGCGCTCTACGAAGAGCTGTTCCCGCAGCTGCTGCGGCGGGAAGACGAAATCCTCGCCTGCCTCTCCGCGCAGGAGCGCAAGCAGCTCTCGGTGCTGCTCGGCAAGATCGAAGCGAATCTCGATCTGATCCAAACCAGCGAAGAGGCCGACGCGAAAGAGGCGTATTAGGACGCGTACTCATGGACGCGCAGACGTCGGCTTTTGGGAGTCCGGTTGAGAAAGCTTGGTAGGCCCGTGACGGCAGTGGCGTATATAGCGATGCTACTTGTGGCCTTTGCTGCAACTCGCGCATACGCCGTTGATATGGGTTATCTGGCTCCCCCCGGAGTCGCTGCAAACGAGTTTCCCTCACCGCAGCGCCCTGTCGCACGAATCGTCAGCCCGCGCCGCTCCGCCGAAGAGCGCCGCGACGCCCTCGATGAGGCCGGTCAAATCGCACGTATGCTTGAACTGAAACCAGGCATGACAGTCGGTGACATTGGAGCAGGCGGTGGCTACCACACGGTCAGGCTCTCGCACCTCGTCGGACCCGCCGGCTCTGTCGTTGCCCAGGACGTCACGCGAGATTACCTCGTCGAACTCGCCAGGCGAACAAAACTTCTGAAGTTGACGAACGCGCAATTCGCACTCGGCGAACCACACGACCCGCGTCTGCCCGCTTCCTCGCTGGACGCCGCAATCCTTGTGCATATGTACCACGAGATAGCCCAACCGTATGCCTTCCTCTACAATCTCGCGCCCGCCTTTAAGCAAGGTGCGCGGGTCGGAATTGTCGATCTTGAGCTTCCGACGTCGAAGCATGGCACGCCAATTGCGCTCTTGCGCTGCGAGTTAACCGCCGTCGGCTATCGCGAGGTCGTCACATATAAGCTCGCAGGGGACGGAGGATACCTGGCGATATTCTCTCCGCCGGAGCTAGCGGCTCGAAAATCTCCCCGCGATATCGTTGCTTGTGTGGATCCTGCCGGCGCTCGTTGAAACTATCTGCCGCCCGTCTCGGAGACCGCACACGTCCAAGGAAAAGGTCAGACCGGAATTGTCGATCGAGACTCAAACCGCCGCTCTCGACCCGGCTCGGCAAGATCGAAGCGAGTCTCGACCTGATCCAGACCAGCGAAGAGGCCGACGCCAAGCAGGCGTATTAGCCGACGCTGTCATTCCGGGGCGCGCCCTCTTGGGCGCGAGCCCGGAATCCATACTCCCGATCGTGGTTATGGATTCCGGGCCTGCGCCTTCGGCGCATCCCGGAATGACGGCTTCGCCCTCACTTCGCAAACGACCGCGACGGCGGCAGGTGCAGCGCCCAGGCATCGACCTTGTCGCTGGCGCGCGGATAGATCTCCGTCACGATCGGATCGTGGCCGGGAATGAATCGATCAGGATGGCCGGCGAGGCGCTCGATCGTCTCCCAGCCCACCGCCATGTCGCCGACATTGTAGACGATCGGGAACGGGCTCTTGCGCTGCAGATTGGCGTAGTAATGCGCGGCATCGGACGCCAGCACCACCGGCCCGCGCGCGGTCTCGACCCTGACCACCTGCAGGCCGTCGGAATGGCCGCCGACACGATGCACGGTGACGCCGGGCGCGACCTCGCCGTCACCCGAATAGAAAGTGACGCGTTCGCCATAGACGTGGCGCACCATCTGCGTGACGTGCTCGACCGAGAACGGATGTCGCAGCAGTCCGTTGCACATGCAGCGTCCCGTCGCGTAGGCCATCTCGCGCTCCTGGAGATGGAAGCGCGCATTCTGGAAGCGATCGAGATTGCCGGCATGGTCGTAATGCAGATGCGTCACGATGACGTCGCGGATGCTTGACGCCGCGACGCCAAAACGCTCCAGCGCATCGACCGGATTGAGCGTCAGCTTGCGCGCCCGCGCGCTCGCCTCCTCGGCATTGAAGCCGGTGTCGACCAGGATGTCGCGGCCGCCGCCGCGGATCAGCCAGACGAAATAGTCGAGGTCCTGCGCCGCGCTGTCATGCGGATCGGGCTGAAGGAAGTTCATGCTGGGGGTGCGCGGCGACATCGTCGCATAGCGCAGGGCGTAGATCTCGTAGGCGTTTCCCATGGTTTTTGCTTTTGCTTTGCTTTTCTGAGTGGATCTTCGGCACGATCCTGCGCACCAAGCCATTCTCCGCTGCAAAGGTCAAACGCCGCGCCGCATCAGGGCGGCAGGCCTTCAATGTGAGACCAATCACATTTTCGTCGCCATGGAGGCCCTAACGTGCCGCCGGTAAGATCGAGCCGGATCACGTCGAGCACAAACATGACAGCCTGTTTATTCCCCCTGCGGCGCACCCTGGCGTTGCGGTCAAACGTCGCGATAACGCCGAATCTCCAAGCGGTTGACGCCCCCCGTCCCCGGTTTGATAATGCAGGAAGCGTAAGTTAAGGTCGCCGCGGCGCAAGCTGGGAACGGCGCCTTTTTGGCTGGACCGCGCTGATTATGAAAATTCGCTTCCTTTTTCTTCTGCCCTTGCTCGTCTCGCTCGTCCCGACTGCACCATCGCTTGCGGCCGGTGACCGCTTTGCGCTGGTCATCGGCAACGCGAAATATCCGGATGCGGATGCCCCGCTGAAGGAACCGATCAACGATGCCCGTGACGTCGCCGACGAGCTCAAGCGCGACGGCTTTTCGGTCGAGATCGGCGAGAATCTGACCGGCGACGGCATGCGCCGCGCCTTCGACAAGCTCTACGGCAAGATCAAGCCGGGATCGGTGGCGCTGGTATTCTACAGCGGCTTCGGCATCCAGTCGGCGCGCCAGAGCTACATGCTGCCGATCGATGCGCAGATCTGGACCGAATCCGACGTGCGCCGCGACGGTTTCAGCCTCGAGACCGTCCTCGGCGAGCTCAACACCCGCGGCGCCGGCGTCAAGATCGCGCTGATCGACGCCTCCAGGCGCAATCCGTTTGAGCGCCGGTTCCGCAGCTTCTCGGCCGGCCTGACCCCGGTCATCGCGCCGAACGGAACGCTGGTGATGTATTCGGCGGCGCTGGCCTCGGTGGTCTCCGACGCCGGCGGCGAGCACAGCCTGTTCGTCCAGGAGCTCCTGAAGGAAATCCGGGTCCCCGACCTGATGGCCGAGGAGACGCTGAATCGGACCAAGATGGGCGTCACCCGCGCTTCGCGCGGCGAGCAGGTGCCTTGGATATCCTCTTCATTGGCCGAAGATTTCTCGTTCAGCCCGGGAGCCGGCGGATCGCGTCCGGCACCGGCGACGCCGCCCGCGCCTCCCGCGCCGCCGCCGGTTGTCGCCAACAACCCGCCGCCGTCACCGCCCGCGCCGCCGACACCGCCTCCGCCGCCGAAGCCGGCCGACACTGCAGCGGCACCCGCGCCGGCTTCTCCACCTGCGCCTGCGCCCGCGCCGGCCACCACGCCGAAGCCGCAGATCGAGGCCGCCCTGCCTCCGCCTCCACCGCCGGTAAAGCCGGCAGATCCCGCTCCGGCGCCGAGCACGGACAGCGGGCCGAGCGCTGCCGCGCTGGCCGACGATCCCACGATCAAGAGCCTGACCTCCAAGATCGCCGCCAATCCTGATGACGTGAACGCGCTGTACCGGCGTGGCCAGGTCTATGCCAGCAAGGGCGCCTACAACCTCGCCATCAAGGATTTCGACGACACGCTCCGGATCAATACCAAGGATGTCGAGGCGCTGAACAACCGCTGCTGGACCCGCACCGTGGTCGGCGACCTCCAGGGCGCGCTGAAGGATTGCAACGAGGCGCTGCGGCTGCGGCCCAACTTCGTCGACGCGCTGGACAGCCGCGGGCTCGTCAACCTCAAATCGGGCGCGGTCAAGAATGCCATCGCCGATTTCGATGCGGCCCTGAGGATCAACCCGCGCCTGACTTCCTCGCTCTACGGACGCGGCCTCGCCAAGCAGCGCAATGGCTCCGCCCAGGAAGGCGCGCTTGATATCGCCAATGCCAAAGCGATGGATCCGAACATCGTTCAGGAGTTCGCAAGCTACGGAGTGCGCTAGTATTTTTTTGAATTGAGGCAGGCGGCGCCTCGAACCCCTGGTGGCCCAGGGAAGACTAACGAACGGACGCCGCAGGCGGCCTTCCCCGGGGGGGGCTCATTGCAGGAATTTGGCAGAATTTTGGAACCGCGCGAGCTGGCTGCGCAGGAGGGACTGGTTATGAAATCGGCTGCAAAGGGACTTACCGCGATCCTGTCCATCATCGCTCTTGGCGCCGCGCTGTCGCTGCCGGCCTCGCCCGCCTTCGCCGGCGACGACGGCAACAGCAAGAACGTCACAGAGGATGACATCGTCCGCGCGCTGGCGCCGCCGACCAAGAAGCCCCTGACCCGCGGCCTCTCGATCGCCCCGCAGGCCGACCCCGCGCCGAACGCCGCCGAGAGCAAGCTGATCCAGTCGGTGCGCGGCCGCTCGACGCGTTCGCTGTCCTCGACCGAGCGCGAGGAAATCGCATCGGTCGCCAAGGACAAGCCGAACATCGATCTCGAAATCACGTTCGACTACAACTCCGCCAATATCAGCGCCAAGTCGATGCCATCAGTGCAGGCGCTCGGTCGCGCGCTGACCAGTCCCGACCTGAAGGGCTCCACCTTCGTGGTGGCCGGTCACACCGATGCCGCCGGCGGCGAAACCTACAACCAGGACCTGTCGGAACGCCGCGCGGATGCGATCAAGCGCTACCTCGTCGACAAGTACAGCATCTCCGCCACCGACCTCGTCACCGTCGGCTACGGCAAGAGCAAGCTGAAGAATCCGAGCCAGCCGATGGCGGAGGCCAACCGCCGCGTGCAGGTCGTTAACATGGAAAACAAGACCACCGCATCGAAGTGAGCACGACGCAATCCTTTGAAGTGACAAGTCGTGATGTGGTGTAAAGTCTCGCCTCCAAAGCGCGTCCCGCGGCCTTGCGGGACGCCGCTTTGTTTCAGGGAAACGTTCTCGATGGGCCTCGCGCGGATGGCCGTGAGCCAGGCCAGGATGATCCGGCGATGAACCTCTCCGAATATCTCAAGCCTGCCGGAACGGTGGTGTTCGTCGTCGCGCTCGGCGTCGGCTATTACCTGTTCGAGCATCGCAAGCGCGCCGAACCGAAGGAAACGCAGAGCGAGGCGCTCGTCATTGTGACGAAGTCGACCAATGCCTGCTTCTCCGACCTCGTGCGGGTGACCGGCTTCTTCGTGCCGCGTCGCGAGGCGGTGGTCATCGCCGACCAGGAAGGATCCAGGGTCACCGATCTCTTCGTCACCGAGGGCACCGTCGTTGCCGACAACCAGGAGCTAGCGCGCCTGACCGCGCCGCCGCAGATCCCGGGGCAGCCGCAGAGACCCGGTCCGCAAGGCCCGATCTCCCTGAAGGCACCTGCGCCGGGCCTCATCACTGAAGTCCGCACCATCGTCGGCGCGCCCGCTTCCCCGCAGGCCGGCCCGATGTTCCGCATTGCCGTCAACAACGAGATCGAGCTCGATGCTCAGGTCCCGGCGGTGCACATGCCCAAGCTCAGTTCGGGCGCCACCGTGCGTATCAGCCGCGACGACGCACCCGATTTGATCGGCCGGGTCCGGCTGGTTGCGCCCGAGATCGACCGCGCCACGCAGCTCGGCCGCGTCCGCATCAGCGTCACCAACAATCCGTCGCTGAAGGTCGGCGTGTTCGCCCGTGCCTCGATCGACGCCAAGCGAAGCTGCGGCGTCTCGATCCCCAAGACCGCGATCGACCATCTCACCATTCAGGTCGTCAAGGGCAACACGATCGAGACGCGCAAGGTGCGGGTCGGGCTCTCGTCCGACAACGCGACGGAAATTCTGGAAGGCCTCGACGTCGGTGAAATCGTCGTGGCCGACGCCGGCTCTTCGCTCCATGACGGCGACCAGATCAAGACCATGTTCGCCGATGAACTCGATCGCACGCGGGTACGCTGATGGCTCTCAATATCTCGGCTTGGTCGATCCGGAATCCGCTGCCGTCGGTCGTCTTCTCGATCATCCTCTTGATTCTCGGCTGGGTGTCTTTCACCAAGCTCGCGGTGACGCGGCTGCCTTCGGCCGACATTCCCGTGATCTCGGTCGTGGTCTCGCAGTTCGGCGCGGCGCCCGCCGAGCTCGAATCGCAGGTGACCAAGACGGTCGAAGACGCCGTCTCCGGCGTCGAGGGCGTGCGGCACATTACCTCACAGATCACCGACGGTGTGTCGGTCACCACCATCCAGTTCGCGCTGGAGACCAATACCGACCGCGCGCTCAACGACGTCAAGGACGCGGTGACGCGTGTGCGCTCGAACCTGCCGCAGAACGTCACCGAGCCGCTGATCCAGCGCGTCGACGTGATCGGCCTGCCGATCGTCACCTATGCCGCGATCTCGCCCGGCAAGACGCCCGAGCAACTCTCTTACTTCGTCGACGACGTGGTCAAGCGCGCGCTGCAAGGTGTCCGCGGCGTCGCCCAGGTCGAGCGCATCGGCGGTGTCGAGCGCGAGATCCTGGTTTCGCTCGACCCGGACCGTTTGCAGGCAATGGGCCTGACCGCGGTCAATGTCAGCCAGAGCCTGCGCGGCACCAATGTCGACGTCGCCGGCGGCCGCGCCGAGATCGGCAAGAACGACCAGGCCATCCGTACGCTCGCCGGCGCCAAGACGCTGAGCGATCTCGCCGGCACCATGATCCCGCTGTTCGGCGGCGGCGAGGTCCGGCTCGACGATCTCGGTACCGTCACTGACACCATCGCCGACCGCCGCACCTTCGCCCGCTTCAACGGCGAGCCGATCGTCGCGCTCGGCATCAAGCGTTCTAAAGGCGCCAGCGACGTCAAGGTGGCCGAGGCTGTGCAGAAGCGCGTCGACGCGCTCAAGGCCGCCTATCCCGACGTCGACCTGAAGGTGATCGACACCTCGGTCGAATACACCAACGGCAATTACCACGCGGCGATCTCCACCCTGTTCGAGGGCGCCATCCTCGCCGTCGTCATCGTGCTGTTGTTTCTGCGCGACCTGCGCGCCACCATCATCGCCGCGATCTCGCTGCCATTGTCGATCTTCCCGGCGTTCTGGGCGATGGACATGCTCGGCTTCTCGCTGAACCTCGTCAGCTTCCTCGCCATCACGCTATCGACAGGTATTCTGGTCGACGACGCCATCGTCGAGATCGAAAACATCGTCCGGCACATGAACATGGGCAAATCGCCCTACCGTGCCGCCCTGGAAGCTGCCGACGAAATCGGCCTCGCGGTGATCGCGATCTCGCTGACCATCATCGCGATCTTCGCACCTGCGAGCTTCATGTCGGGCATCGCCGGACAGTTCTTCAAACAGTTCGGCATCACCGTCTCGGTGCAGGTGTTCTTCTCGCTGCTGGCGGCGCGCTTCGTCACGCCGGTGCTGGCCGCCTACTTCCTCAAGCCTGGCACTCACGAAGAACCGCCTCCCGGCCGCGTGCTGCGGTCCTATCACAGGATCGTGGCCTGGTCGGTAAAACACTATTTCATCACGGTGCTGGTCGGCTTCGGCGTCTTCGCCGCCTCGATCTGGAGCATCACGCTGTTGCCGCAGGGTTTTCTGCCGGCGCAGGACAGTTCGCGCTCACTGCTGGCCCTCGAGCTGCCGCCGGGCACCCAGCTTGCCTATACGGAAAAGGTCACCGAGGACATCGTCGCGCGCCTGCGCAAACGGCCCGAGGTGAAGAGCATCTTCGTCGACGGCGGGCGCGTCCCGCCGGGCACCCAGGAAGTCCGGCGCGCCGCACTGATCATCAATTACACGCCCAAGGATGCCCGCGACATCACCCAGCGCGAGCTGGAATTCTCGATCAGCCAGGAGCTGGAGAACATTCCAGACATCCGTTTCTGGTTCCTCGACGAGAACGGCCTCCGCGCTATCTCGCTGGTCGTGACCGGTGTCGACGCCAACATCGTGAACAATTTCGCGAGCGAGCTCGCGACGCAGATGAAGCGGATTCCCACCATCTCCAACGTGATCTCGGAAACCACGCTGGAGCGGCCCGAGCTGCGCGTCGAACCGCGCGCCGATCTCGCCGCGCGGCTCGGCGTCTCGACCGAAAGCCTGTCGCAGACCATCCGCGTCGCCACCATCGGCGATGTCGGACCCGCGCTCGCCAAGTTCGACGTCGGCGACCGCCTGGTGCCGATCCGCGTGCAGCTCGAGGATGCCGCGCGCGGCAATCTGAAGACGCTGGAACAGTTGCGCGTGCCGCTCGGCGAGCACGGTGAGAAGGGCGGCGTGCCGCTCTCGGTCATCGCCGACGTCAAGCTCGACCAGGGCCCGACCAGCATCAACCGCTATGATCGCGAGCGGCAGGCGACCGTCGCCGCCGACCTCGTCGGCTCTGCCGCACTCGGCGACGCCACCAAGAAGATCTACGACCTGCCGGTGATGAAGAGCCGGCCGAAGGGCGTGAAGGTCTCTCCCTCCGGTGACGCCGAAAGCCTGAACGAACTGTCCGACGGCTTCGCCACCGCGATCACGGCAGGCCTGATGATGGTCTACGCCGTGCTGGTGCTGCTGTTCGGCACCTTCCTGCAGCCAATCACCATCCTGTTCTCGCTGCCGCTCTCGATCGGCGGCGCCATCGCGGCCCTGCTCATCACCGGCAAGCAGCTCACCACGCCGGTGTGGATCGGCATCCTGATGCTGATGGGCATCGTCACCAAGAACGCGATCATGCTGGTGGAGTTCGCGATCGAGGCGATCCGCGACGGCAAGCCGCGCGAGGAAGCCATGATCGACGCCGGCATGAAGCGCGCCCGCCCAATCGTGATGACCACGATCGCGATGGCCGCGGGCATGATGCCGAGCGCGCTCGCGGTCGGCGCCGGCGGCGAGTTCCGCTCGCCGATGGCGCTCGCGGTGATCGGCGGCCTGATCTTCTCCACCATCCTGTCGCTGGTGTTCGTGCCCGCGATGTTCATGGTGATGGACGATCTCGGCGCCCTGATCTGGCGCTTCGCCAAGCGGCTGATCGTGCACAGCGAGGACGCCGAGACGGACAATCATCACGGCGCGGCGCCGGCATCAAAAGACGTTGCCCACCGTGCTGCGGAGTAAAATTCCAGGCGAGCGGCTGGAGGGGCGCGTCAACGCAGGGCGCCTTCAAGGCGCTCTGTTACCCCAATAGCTTTCACGCGGATCACGCTCGGCCCTGCGGTCTGCACCGGCAAGCCCTGCATTCGTAGGCTACGTTCGGCTTCGCCCTATTCGTTCCGCGCGATCGCGGTCAGCTTGGTCATGTTCCGCAGCAGGATCCGGCCGCGCTGCAGATCGAGGATCGCTTCCTTGCGCCAGGCCTGGAGCTGGCGGTTGACGCTCTCGCGGGCGGCTCCGACGAAGACGCCGAGCTGCTCCTGCGAGATGTGCACCTCGGAACCGAAATCGGCGGCAAGCGCGCAGAGCCGCCGTGCGAGGCGCACCGGCAGCGGCTGCAGCATGGATTCCTCCATGCGCTCGCTCTGCCAGCGGATGCGCTGGCACAGCAATGCGATGATCTTGATTGCGACCTTCGGCTCGCGTTCGAGGAAGCTGAGGAAATCTTCGCGCCGCAGCACGAACAATTCGCTGGCCTCGCCGGCGGTAGCATCCGCGGTCCGGTTCTGGCCGTCCAGCACCGCGACTTCGCCGAACAGGTCGCCCGGGCCCATGAAATTGAGCGTCAGCCGGCTGCCGTCGGAGGCACCTGTCTCGATGCGGACCTGGCCGCGGCGCACGCCGAACAGCGCATTGCCGGCATCGCCCTTCTGGAACAGCACCTCGCCGTTCCCCAGGTGCTGGGTGTGACAGAGATTGGACAGCCGCTGGAGCTCGTCTGCACCGAGATCCGCGAACATCGCGTTCATCTTCAAAATGACCGCAAATTCGGCCTGCTTGCTCATTTCAATGTCCTTGTGAAGTCCTGGTCAGTCAGCTTGTCAGACGCTTGGCAAATCGCTTGAAACCATCACGATCAGGATCGCGTAAAACCGCGTCGGGGAAGTGTGTCATAAGTCACATAACTTTGCAGCACCCCCTGACTATTTTTACGCGCTTGGAGCCGCTTCCCGTCCGGGGATAAACTCGCGAAGGATGGATAGCCGGCGGGATTCGACGCCGATTGTCCGTCAGTGGAAAGTCGAGATGAGAGCAGTAAAATTCGCCGGCGCGGCATTGGCCGCCGTCATCATCGTGATCGCACTCCTGCTGGTGGTCGGAATCCCCTCGGGCTTCCTGACGACGACGATCGCCTCGCGCGTCGAGAGCGCGACCGGCTATCGTCTCTCGATCGACGGCACCACCAAGATCAGCCTGTGGCCGACGCTGAACGTCACCCTGAACGACCTCTCGCTTGCCGATCCCCGGGATCGCAGCGGCATCACGCGGCTGACGGTCGACCGCGTGCAGGCCGACATGTCGCTCTCCAGCGTTTGGTCGGGCCGCCCTGAGATCCGCGAGCTGATCATCACCCATCCGGTGCTCTACCAGCCGCTGCTGCGTGAACGCTTGCCGAATGCGGGGAGCTCGTCGAAACCGCCTGCGCTCGATGTCGACGGGGCATCCATCGACCGCGTCAAGGTCACCGACGGTGAGGTCGCATTCGCGCGCGTGCGCGATCGCGTCGAGGGCCGCATCAGCGCCATCAACGCGGAGGCGACCATCGGCCGCGACCGCAAGGTCGAAATCACCGGCACCGCGCGCGTCGGCGACCACCCGACCAAGTTCGACATCAAGGCGACTACGCCTGCGCCGCCGGCCGACCGGCCGACGATCCCGGTGGATTTCGCCATCGACATGCCCGACGTGCTGAAGTCTCAGCTCAACGGTCATGCCGAGATGCGAATGAACGGCGACGTCGTGATGATCAATGGCGTGAATGGCCGGCTCGGCGACGGCGCATTCAACGGCTGGGCTTCGATCGACATTGCGAGCAAGCCCCTGGTCAAGCTCGACCTCGACTTCCAGCGGCTGGCTATACCGCTGGCGAAAACGCCGGAGGGCGCGTCCGGACAGCCCTGGAGCAATGCGCCGATCGACGTGTCCGGGCTCAATTACGTCGATGCGCAAGTGAGGATCTCCGCGAACGAAGCCGTCATCGGCGATGCCCGCATCGCGCCGCTGGCGCTCGATGCGAAGCTCGCCGGCGGCGTGCTGAAGGCCGGCACCGCCAATCTCGGCGCCTATGGCGGCCAGGTCTCGGGCGAGGTGATCCTCGATGCAACCACCGGCGCGCCGAGCTTTGCCATGCATTCCGATCTCGTCGGCGTGCGTGCGCTGCCGCTGCTTCAGGGCCTTGCCGAATTCGACCGCATCGACGGCAAGCTGCAGGCCAAGCTCGCTCTGCGCAGCGCCGGCACCAGCCAGCGCGCGCTGATGGCCAACATGCAAGGCACGGCCTTCGTCAATTTCCAGGATGGCGCCATCCGCGGCATCAATGTCGCACAGATGATCCGCTCGCTGACATCGGGCACGCTGTCCGGCTGGCAGGACAACCAGAATGCCGGCCAGGAGCAAAGCACGGATTTGTCGCAGCTTTCGGCCTCGTTCCGTATCGACAAGGGCCAGGCAGTGACGACCGATCTCAACCTGATCGGACCGCTGGTGCGCGTCACCGGCGCGGGCACCATCGCGCTCGACACCAAGATGATGGGCTTTCGCGTCGAGCCGAAGCTGGTGATGACGACCGAAGGTCAGGGCCGCGCCAATGAGCCGGTCGGCTTCGGCATTCCCGTAATGATCCAGGGCAGCTGGTCGCAGCCCAAGATCTACCCTGACATGGCCGGCATGCTGGACAATCCGGATGCCGCCTATGCCAAGCTGCGCGAGATGGGCAAGGGCCTGTTCGGCCCCGACGGCGCCGGGCTCGGCAACATTTTGGGCAGCCTCGGCCTCGGCGGCGCAACTGCGCCCGGCGGCAACGCCAATCCGCAAGCCCAGCAGCCGGGGCAGAACAATCTGCTCGGCGGTCCGCTGGGCGAAGCCATCGGCAATTTGCTTCAGCAGGGGCTGTCCAGCGGCGCGGGAAGCAGCACCGGCGCCGCGCCAGGCAGTGGCCGCAGCCGGAGCCTGCCGGCAACGCCGTCCACGCCGACGCCGCAGGCCTCGCCCGCGGCTCCGGCCCTTGAGGACCCGCCGGTCGCGCAGCAGGACAGTCAGCCAATGAACGACGTGCTGCGGCAACTCTTTAACCGGTGATTGGCGGATTGGCGGGCTGGGCTCCACGGCAATCCCCTTACATCAGCTTCCCCGCCACCGGCTTCCTCCGAACGGATGAGGCTGCGGCAATTCACCGGCCTTCCGCCGGCCCCGGCGTCCACAGGGAGTAACCACGCCGGCCGGTCCCCGGCCCGCGCGGCGGTCGTTTGGCCCAAATTGTGATAGAACGGCCGGGAAGGGCCTGCACGGCCCGTGAGCGCCGGCGTCGATGGCGGCGCGAGAGGATCGGGATGGCAGGAGCGAACGACAAGACACGGTTTCTGCGCGAGGGCCTGTTCGCCAAATACGTCGTCTCCCTCGTCGGCCTCGTCGTGTTCGTCCTCGCCGTCAACGGCGCGATGGAGACCTGGATCTCCTACCGCGCCACCAAGACACAGCTGACCGACGGGCTGGAGGACAAGGCGCAAGCCGCCGCCCGGCGGATCGAGCAGTCGATCTCGGAGCTCGATCGCCAGATCAGCTGGGTGACGCGGGCGAGCCAGGACACCCTCGAAAAGCGTCGTGCCGACTACGCGTCGCTGCTGCACCAGGTCTCGGTCGTCAACCAGCTGTTCCAGCTCAACGGCGAGGGCCGCGAGGTGCTGCGCGTCTCCCGCCAGTCGACCACGACCGGCAGCAACGCCGACCTCTCCCGCGACATGCGCTTCACCGACACCGTTGCCCGCGGTGTCAGCTATGCGCCGGCCTGGTTCGCCGACCGGACGCCGTTCATGTCGATCTCGGTGGCGCATTCCGGCTTCAATGCCGGCGTCACCGTGGCCGAGATCGATCTCAGCTTTCTCTCCGACTTCCTGTCCGACGCGCAAGTAGGCAAGGCCGCCTTTGCCTATGTCGTCGACCCCCGCGGCCGCGTGCTGGCGACGTCGTCGAAAGGGCCGGATGTCGGCAAGGATTTGTCGAAGCTGCCGCAGGTGGCGGCGGCGATCGCACCTGGCCATGAGGCGGACAGCTCGGGCACCGACTTCAACGGCCATGCGGTGATGAGCGCCGCGAGCACGGTGCCGAAGCTCGGCTGGAGCGTGTTGTTCGAGCAGCCGACCACGCAGGCCCTGACGCCGATCCGCGACCAGCTGGTGCGCATCGCGCTCTTGATCGGCATGGGCCTGATGGTCGCGATCCTCGCCGGCACGCTGCTCGCCCGCCGCATGATCATTCCGATCACGGCGCTGCGCGACGGCGCCTACAGGCTCGGCGAGGGCGATTTCAATCACCGCATCGAAGTGCGCACCTCGGACGAGCTGGAGGATCTCGCCGGTCAGTTCAACCGCATGGCCGGCCAGATCCAGGAGACCTATTCGGACCTGGAGACCAAGGTCGAGGAGCGCACGCGCGATCTGGCGCAGTCGATCAACGAGCTGAAGGTGCTGGAGGAGGTCGGTCGCGCCGTCGCCTCCTCGCTCGATCTCAACGCCGTGCTGCCGACGATCGCCGCGCGCGCGATCGAGATCACCCATGCCGATGCGGTGCTGATCTACGGCTTCGATGCCGAGACGCACCGCTTCAACCTGGTCGAGGCCAACGGCATCGACAAATCCCCCGACGGCGCCCATGTCACCATCGACGAAGGCGAGAACATCCTGAGCGATGCCGCCGAAAGCGGCGAGCCGATCGCGATTTCCGAACTCGGCGCGGCCGCCGAGCAGCCGCTGCGGGAGGTCGCCATCGCGGCCGGCTTCCATTCGGTGCTGGTGGTGCCGCTGGTCGACCAGCAGGGCACGCTCGGCTCGCTGGTGGTGTTGCGCCGCCCGGGCGGCGAGTTCGCCGCCAGCATCATCGGCCTGATGCGCACCTTCGCCAACCAGGCCGTGCTGGCGATGCGCAATGCGCGGCTGTTCACCGAGGTCGACCACAAGAGCCACGCCCTGGAGACGGCGAACGAGACCGTGCGCGCCCAGGCCGACAAGCTGCGCGAGCAGACCGAGCAATTGAAGAACTGGAACAAGTCGCTGGAGGAGCGCGTCAAGACCCAGCTCGGCGAGATCGAGCGCATCCGCAAGCTCGAGCGTTTCCTGGCACCGCAGGTGGCGCAGCTGATCGCCTCCTCCGACAGCCCGGAAGGGCTGCTCACCAGCCAGCGCCGCGAGGTGACCGTGGTGTTCTGCGATTTGCGCGGCTTCACCGCGTTCACGGAAGCGACCGAGCCGGAAGAGGCGATGAACGTGCTGCGCGAATATCACGCCGCGCTCGGCAAGCTGATCTTCAAATATGAAGGCACGCTCGACAAATATGCCGGCGACGGCGTGATGATCCTGTTCAACGCGCCGATCCAGTTCGAGGACCACACCAAGCGCGCCGTGAAGATGGCGGCGGAGATGCGCGACACCATCGGCCCGCTGACCGAGCGCTGGCGCAACCGCGGGCACAGCCTCGGCTTCGGCATCGGCATCGCGGTCGGCTATGCCACGCTCGGCCAGGTCGGCTTCGAGCAGCGGCTGGAATATGCCGCGATCGGCAGCGTCACCAACCTCGCCTCGCGCCTGTGCGGCGAGGCCAAGCCCAACCAGATCGTGGTCAGCCGCCGCGTCTACGGCATCGTCGAGCCCTGGGTGGAAGCGCGTGCCCTCGACGATCTCCAGCTCAAGGGTTTTAATCACCCGGTGCTCGCGATGGAGATTTTGAACTGGCGCGAGGAAGTCGAGAACGTGGTGGATGCTTCAGTGGTGCGGCGAAGAGGGTAGCTTCCTCGCCTGTCCCAAGTGGTGAGGCATTGCTCTTATAGTTCACTGACAGCGTTTCGCGATCCCGCGACGGATTGCGCCCGGGTTTTGCTTGATCTCGGCACCCTTCGAAGTGGAAGGGCGCAGGGAAGACCGGGCACCGGCTGGCACCCGCAAGACCCCTGTGCATGAGTGCGTGATAGTCGCTCACAGGGGAGAAACAGGTGCGGCCGAATGCCCGGCCTTCCCTGCGCAGTGGTTGAAACGGCTTATGTCGCGCTCTCGCCGGTGAGACGATCCCTTTGCCACCGTCGCCTTGCAGCTTTCGAGGGATGCGTAGGTCCGGTCGGACCAGCGCACCGCTGCAAGACTTGACGCCGGATATTCGGGCGTCACGACCACACGATTTTGCCGTACGCAGGCAGCACCGTCGTACACGACGCCCGCTGATCGCTCACGGGGACAACCCGCCCTGCGACCGCATCTGGCACCAACGCCGCCCGCGTCCACCGCCCCTCACCCCACGAACCCTGACGATCGCGATCCGTCCCTTACCATGGGATGAGTTGGGAGGGAGCATAGGGTGTTTCGCTTTTCTAGTAAAGAGAATTTTGGATTATTCGAATACGGAATTGGATATCGAGCTTTCTTGGAATTTCAAAACAACCCCATGCACAGTAGACGGGAGTTGTCGGATCAGTGGGTTATGAGAGACAGTCGAGGACCCACCTCCCCGGGGTCGTCCCGGCGAACGCCGGGACCCATACCGCGTGATCTATCGGTTGCGGAGGTAGAAGTACCGAACACCTCATCTTCGCCAAACTTCTCCCTGTGGTTATGGGTCCCGGCGTTCGCCGGGACGGCAGGGGAGAATGAGGCGACGGCGTTGCCAAAATTCCTCCCCCCGAACCACATCCCTGCTCCCCACGACTAACCCTCGCCTCAACGGCGAGGCGATTCCAATGGAGACCACCTGTGACGCTCGCCTTGCCTTCGCGTGCTTATGATCTGCAGATGCTGGACCGTCCCGCCGATCGCGCGCGCGACCAGGGTTGGGTCTATGGCCTGCCGCCGGGCATCAGCAGCGAGCAATGGCCGCTCGATCCCGTCACCGGCTATCCCCTGATGCACGGTTTCACGCTGCTGCTGCCGGAGGACTACCGCGTCCATGGCGAGGACATCGTTGCAGTGTCGTTCTTTGCCACCGCGCCCGACCACAATGACGGCGGCGCGCCCGACGATCCTGAAATCCGCGAGGCCGTGCAGGCGCGCGCCTCGCATCCGCGCCTGTCCCGGATGACCGACATTCTCGACTACGAATATGCTGCGCTGCTGCTGACGAAGGCGGAATATGACGGCCCGTTCGCGACACCGCCCGCACCGCTTGCGCTGGCGACGGCCGACCGGCCGCGCTGGCTCGATGTCGGCGGCGCCAGCGCCTTCTTCGAGACGGCCGCGCCCTTCGCGCAGAAGATGTTCGCCGGCCCTCCGCGTGCCGAACTGGCCGAGAACCTCGCGATCGCGTTGATGCCGCGTGCTGATGATCCCAACGCCGGCAAGGCCCCGCAGGACCCGCACATCCCGCGCAACCCGCCGACCGGCTATCAGTCCTATTACTACTTTGCCGACAATATCCCGACCGCCGACAATTACCGCCTGCACGATTGGTGCAAGGACCACGCCCGCATCCATCTCGGCGGCACCATGCGGCCATGCCAAGCGGTGCCGGAGATGAGCCCGTTCTACATCGAGTTCGAGGAATATTTCGGCGGCTACAATTTCGGCAGCGGCAACGCGCAGCTCGACTTCAGAGACATGAAGTTCGACTGGGCGTGCGACTGATCACGCCCCCCGCTTCGGCCCGATCGCTTCGAAGCCGGCCTTCTGCTCGTCGCTCAGATCGGCCTCGAAATCGTCGAGCGCATCGATGACGCCGTTCACGGCTTGCAGCATTGTCCGCAGCCGCGCCTTTGCGGCGGAGAGGCGCGCCTGCGGAGTCGCGGCGGCTTCCGCCGGGCAGGCGCTGAGCGTCTGCATCGTGCGCAGGGTGGTGTCCTGGAGCACCTCGAAGCGGGCGCGGGCGGTCTCGTCGAGGCGGAGCGTGGTGGCGATATCGCCTGCCGGCCATTGCTGCTGCACGAGCTGCTCATACTGACGCTGCAGCTTTTCG
Organism: Bradyrhizobium sp. AC87j1; assembly: GCF_002936975.1. Classification (NCBI taxonomy): domain Bacteria; kingdom Pseudomonadati; phylum Pseudomonadota; class Alphaproteobacteria; order Hyphomicrobiales; family Nitrobacteraceae; genus Bradyrhizobium; species Bradyrhizobium sp. AC87j1. Next base: position 39,123 of record NZ_PTFE01000047.1, on the reverse strand, counting down.
TCATAGCGGGGATCGCTGTTGGCATCGCAGGCGTTTGAGGCCTGCGCATCCTTGCTCGTATCCTTGCTCGTATCCTTGCGCTGCATGGCTGCGAGCGCGGCGCGGCGGTCCTTGGAGAGCGCCTCGAGCTTGGCCTTCTGGCCGTCGTCGAGGAGACCTGTGAACTTCGACAGCGGCGCCGCGATGGCGTCGGTTGCCTTGATCATGGCCTCGATGCGCGCCTGCATCAGGCCGAGGCGCTCCGAGGCCGTGGCGGGCGCCTGCGCCGGGCAGGCGGCGCGGATGGTGTCGCGCGCATTGGTCCAGGCGGTTGCGAGCTCGTCGAGCGCCACGCGCTGCAATTCGTTCGGCTGCAGGGCGGCGGCGATGCGGTCGACCGGCAGGCCGCCGGTGTCGCTGGCCTCGCACAGGGTCTCCGCAGTCGGGACTCTTCGTCCGCGCCGGCCTTGCGGTGCGGTGTAGGCCGCGAGCTCGGTCGCCGCATAGGGCGCGAAGATCGCGGCATAGATGTCGCCATAGCCGTAAAGCGAGAGACTGGTCGCATCGCCGAAGACCACGGCATTGGTGAGATCGTCATGCGCGAACGGCCAGAACACCGGGCCGACCCAGCCGTAGCTGCCATCGGGATGGCGCCACCAGCCCTGCGGTCGGCGGCCGCCCTGCCAGCCCGACAACGCCGCTTGCGCCGTGAGCGCCGCACGCAGGACGTAAGGATTGGACTGTTGTCCGCGCTCGGCCCCGCGCGGATCTTGACGTGGATCTTGCGACCTCAACGCGGCGGAGCGGTATCGGCCGCCCCGCACCGCCATGCGGGAATGGCGCAAGCGCGACACGCCGATCATGTGGCCGACGGCGAAGCGTGCGACGCCAAGCGGACCGCCGCGCAACCCGAACTGCGCCTCGGCCTTACCGGGCAGCAGCACGGCCGCAATCATGATGGTCGCGCCCGCCAGCGCCAGTCCGATGCGTCCTGACAACACCGCTGACCTGACCAATTCGGCCTCCTCCCGGCTGCCCAAGCGCGCACTGCGTCGCATCGAGATGACGCGCCGGGGAACCAAATGTTCCGGAGGGACACAGGGCAAAGCGTCGCGGGGAGATGACTTACCTATCCCGGCGCCTGCGCAGACGCGCTTTGACTACGGCCTGAGCGCGCGCCTCGAAACGCCTCTCACTCCGCTTTTTGCGGCATCACAAACGTCTGGCCGGGATAGATCAGATTGGGATTGTGGATCTTGTCGCGGTTGGCCTTGAAGATCACGGCGTAGCGGGCGCCGTCGCCATAAGCGAGCCGGCTGAGCGCCCACAGGCTGTCGCCGCGGGAGATCACCCGGCTGCCGGTCTCCGCCGGCGCGGCGCTGAGGCCGTCCGCCGGCGAGGCCGATGCAACGGTCGTCGCCGCCGGCGCCCGCGCCATGACGCGGGGCTTCGGCGCGCCGACCAGCCTCGGCCGGGCCGCCGACCTGTCGGCTGTTGAGGCCAGATGCGGCGCGGCCGACTGCAAGGAAGCCACGACATCCGATTTGTCGTCCGGCTTCTCGGCCTGCTTCACGTCTTGCCTGGCGGCCGGCACCGGACGCGCGGGCGGCGGCGCCGCCTCGGCGATGGTCACCGGCATGGTCCGGCTGGACTGCGTGACCGTGCCATCCGGCGCCCTGGCGCGGAGCGTCAATTCATAGGAGCCGGCGGGAAGCTGCGGCGGGGTCATGACGAACTGGCCCGAGGCGTCGGCGACCACCGTATCGAGCGGCTTGCCGTCGCGCAGCAGCTCGACCTTCGCACCCGGCGCGGCCTGGCCCGCAATCACCGCGGCCTCGCCGTGATCGTCGACGCGGGCGACGTCGAAACGGGGGCCGGTGTCGGCGACCGCCGGCGGCGGCTTGACCGGTGCAAGGTCGGCGAGCGCGGCCGTGACCTGCTTCTGGGTCTCGGCCAGCCCGGCCACCTTCGGCTCAGGGGCCGCCGCGGGTGCTGGCGCAGGCGGCGTGGCGGCGGCAAGCTTTGGCTGTTCCGGTTTCGGCTCGGGCTTGAGTTCGGCCTTAGCCTCGACCTTTGCTTCGACCTTGGGTTCCGGCTTGGCGGCGACGGCGGTCTTGGTCCCGTCCGGCAGCAGGCGGCGCAGCTCGGTCGGGCCGATCACCAGCACGGTGCCGACCAGCGCGAGCAGGCAGAAGGCAATGAAGGCCTTGGATGCGGTCATCATCGGAAAAGAACCTTGGATGGCAAATCAGCCGAGGGGCCAAGGTGCGCCGAATTGGCTGCGGCAGCAAGACGTTCGATGGGATGAGACCGCCGTCCCGGCACTCAGGGATGAACCGGCGCCACCCCGCCGGCGTCAAATCACGCGAGACCGCATCGCGGCATTTTTTGAGGAATTTTCCCGTGACCGCATTTTGCCGTTCCGCCCCAAGTCTGGCGCTCGGTCCGGCCCTTGGGCTGGCGCTTGCCCTGACGCTCGCCGCTTCCCCCGCGCTCGCAGTGTCCGGCCCGCCGCCGGGCTTCGTTCTCTCCGACAATGCCGAGTTCGCCTTCACCTCGCCCGACAAGGCCACCGGGATCGAGCAGTACAAAAAGGACGGCGGCGATTTCGAGATGAAATGGCAGGCCTGGGCGCGGCACGGCGACCAGATGACGGAGCTGAAGCCCGAGCAGGGCTATCCGGCCGGCTTCCGCTTCACCAGCGACTCGCAATGGCTGGTGCGGATGCAGAAGACCTCGGGCGAGCAGGACCTTTTTCTCTACCATGTCGAGAACGGCGCCTTCGTCAGCGCGACGAAGCAATCACTCAGCGATCTCGCCTGGGCCTATTTCCACAGCCGTCCTGACACGAAGAAGATGAAGCTCGACTACCATATCTCGGCCAATCTGATGAAGGGCACCGAGACTGCCTATCGCTGGCTCGGCGTCGACTGGCCCGACAACCGCTACCTGCTGATCTCGCTGTCAGGCGAAATGGACAAGCATCCGAAGAACGTCGCCGTGAAGGGGCTCGCCGACTGGAAATGCCGCTATGACCTCAAGACCGGCAAGTTCGATGTCCCCAAGATGTTCGCCAAGGGCAACGTGGAAGCGCTGAACTGGGAGATCAAGCGGTGAGCGCACCGCAATCGCCGCGCGCGATGGAACCAACCCTCTGATTCCGTTCCGATTCATAGTTCCCTAACCTTCGCTGGTAACGGGGTCTTGTCGGTTTTGCTGCACCTTGCATCCCACGGGAGGGCTGCATGGGCACATCGATCCGATGGACCGCGCGCATGCGCGCGCTGCTCCGCCGTTGGCGGGGAGCGCCACTGACATGGCTGATCGTCGGCGGCTTCGTGCTGATGGCCGCGACCGCAATCGGCACCGCGCTCACCGTCGACCGTTTCCGGCAGAATGCGATCGAGAGCGGCCGCGACAGTCTTGAAAACGCCGTGCGCCTGCTGGCCCGGCATTTCGACCGCGAGTTCGAGGATTTTGCGGTGCTGCAGAAGAGCATCATCACCGAGCTCGAGAGCCGCGGCATCGAATCCGCCGACGTCTTCCGCAGCGAGATGGGCACGCTGGCCATGCACGAGGTGCTGCGTGCGAAAGCCAGCGGCTGGTCCGACGTTGCCGGTGCCAATGTGTTCGATGCCAGGGGCATGCTGATCAACTCGTCGCGGCGCTGGCCGGTCGCAGACGTCTCGGTCGCCGACCGCGGCTACTTCAATCGCCTCAAGAACGATCCGACCGCGCAGGAGGACGTGGAGGTGGTGAACGGCCGGATCGGCAACGGACCGGCGATCGTGTTCGCGCGGCGCGTGTCCGGCCCGCATGGTGAATTCCTTGGGCTGGTCTCGCGCGCGATCGCGCCCGAGCAGTTCGAATCCTTCTTCGCCTCGACCGGGCTCGGCGAGGAATCATCGATAGCGATGCACCACCAGAACGGCCAATTGCTGGCGCGCGTTCCGCGTGTCGATGCGATGATCGGGCAGAACTTTCGCAAGGGCACGCCGGAGCAGATGGCGGTGTTCGATCGCACCTTCGTTTCCATGCAGATCGCGAGCCCGATCGACGGCAAGGACCGCATCGTCGCCTCGCGCCTGCTCGCCGGCGAGCCGCTGGTCGTGGTCGCGACCAAGTCGCTGGATGCGACGCTTGCGACCTGGCGCACGCAGACGAAATTCTTCGTCACCGTCGCCGTGCTGTCGATCGGCCTCCTGGTGCTGACGCTGTTCCTGATCTTCCGCCAGGTGACGAACCGGCTCTCGCTCGAGAAGCAGCGGCTCGACACCGCGATGAACACGATGACGCAGGGGCTCCTGATGTTCGATCAGGACGAGCGGCTGATCGTCTGCAACCGGCGCTACATCGAGATGTACAGCTTGTCCCCTGAAGTGGTGAAGCCCGGCGCCACTTTCCGAGACGTGATCCGGCACCGCCATGACACCGGCTCGTTCCACGGCGACGTCGAGACCTATTGCGACGACATTCTGAGCCATATCGGGCGCACCCAGAGCACCATCGTGGAGACCGCGGACGGCCGCCTGATCGAGATCAAGAACCAGCCCGGCGCTGCCGGCGGCTGGCTCGCGACCCATGACGACGTCACCGGGCGCATCCGCGCCGACGAGCGCATCGCGCATATGGCGCATTACGACGCGCTGACCGACCTGCCCAACCGCGTACTGCTGCGCGGGCATCTGGAGCGGCGCGTGGCGGAGCTCAGCCAGGGCAAGTCGTTCGCCATCCTCTATATCGACGTCGACGAGTTCAAGGGCGTCAACGATTCACTCGGACACGAGGTTGGCGACGAATTGCTGCGGCAGGTGGCGAACCGCCTGCGCGCCTGCGTCAGCGGCAACGACCTCGTCGCGCGGCTGGGCGGCGACGAGTTTGCCATCGTCAAGGCTGAGACCTCCGATCCGGCCGAGCTGTCGGCGCTGGCGGAGGATATCCTCAAGGCGCTGCGTGCGCCGGTGGATTGCAAGGGCCAGGACATCCCGACCGATGCCAGCATCGGCATCGCGATCGCGCCCGATCACGGCGATAATCTCGACGACCTGCTCAAGCGCGCCGATCTTGCGATGTATGCGGCGAAGTCGGAGGGACGCCGCACCTTCCGCATCTTCGCGCCGGAATACGACGCCAAGGCAAGGCTGCGCCGTCAGCTCGAGCTCGATCTGCGTCAGGCGCTGGCTCGCGGCGAGTTCGAGGTGCACTACCAGCCGCTGGTCGATCTCGCGGCCAATGTCGTGACCGGCTGCGAAGCGCTGCTGCGCTGGCGCCATCCCGAGCGCGGCATGGTCTCGCCTGCGGACTTCATTCCGGTGGCGGAAGATACCGGGCTGATCGGCGAGATCGGCGAATGGGTGCTGAAGCAGGCCTGCCGTGAGGCCGCCTCCTGGCCCGGCCAGATTCACATCGCCGTCAACGTCTCACCGGTGCAGTTCCGCTCGCGGACGCTAGCGCTGAAGGTCGCGGCCGCGCTCGCGGAGTCCGGACTTGCACCAGGCCGGCTCGAGCTCGAGATCACCGAGACCGTACTGATCCGCGACGACGAGGAGGCGCTGACGATCCTGCAGCAATTGCGCGAGCTCGGCGTGCGCATCGCGCTCGACGATTTCGGCACCGGCTATTCCTCGCTGAGCTATCTGCACCGCTTCCCGTTCGACAAGATCAAGATCGACCGCAGCTTCATCAGCGACATCGGTCAGTCCGAAGATTCCTCCCCGATCGTGCAGGCCGTGGTGCACATGGCCGCGGCCCGCCACATGGCGACGACCGCCGAAGGCGTCGAGACCGAAGCCCAGCGCGAGGTGCTGCGCCAGCTCGGCTGCAGCCAGATGCAGGGCTGGCTGTTCAGCCCGGCCGTGCCGGCGGCGAAATTGAAGCAGCTACTGGCGTCGCAGGCGGTTGCGGCTTAGCGCGGCGCTCCCTCGTCGGAGAGATGTCCGCGCCCCAAGGAAGCGGACGTCGGGGCCGACGTTGCGTTCTTCTGCCTTGGGCCCCACAAGCTGAAGGCCGGCGTTCCGCGTGATAGCGTCAGCGACGGGCTAAACGCAGACGTCGCCAGTAGTCGCGACAGTTAACGCCATTCGATTCCGTATGCATCAATCGGCTGCTGAAAGCCTTTGAGATGGTGGGCACCCAAGCTTGACACTTGCACGCGATCCCGGATGCAATCCTGTACAGCCTTTGACACGAGAATGGCATCCGGTTCGGCCAACTGACACAAACGAGCGGCCAGTTGAACGGTCGCACCGAAAAGGTCGTTGCTGTCAGCAATCGGTTCACCTACATCGATGCCAATTCGCACCTGAAGCTTCTCCTTGCTCGCCAGATTGAAGGCTTCAAATGCGCGCTGGATGGCCCGGGCGCATTGCACGGAGGCAGAGGCGTCGGCAAAGGATGCCATGATACCATCGCCGGTGTGCTTCACCACATGCCCGCCCTCGTCCTTCAAGGCCCGGCGCACCAGCGCGTCATGAGCCCGAACCATCTCCACTGAACGGGCATCGCCAAGACGCTCCGTCATGCTGGTAGAGCCAACGATGTCGGTGAACATGATAGCTCGCAGCGCCGAATCGAATTTGACATCCTCTGCCGTGCTGCTCGGTGCCGGGTCGGACACCCTCCCCAGAAACGCCTGGACCGCCGAGAGGTCCACTTCGATGACATCTTTCGCTACGTCGCCGTGAGCTTCGTCATGAACCCTCATCGCCGTTCGGATATCCGGCGCGTCAATGAGACAGAAGCCCGTACCGCGCGATTCATCAAACCAGTACGTTAGAAAACGAACGCCGTATCGATCTTGTACTTCCAAATCTTTGCGATGCGCCTCGGCGATATCGGCAGCGGTCAGCCCCGAGAGATCGTGCCGGTCAAGGAAAATTGGCATTGGCGGCACCTTATCTAATTCTTCGAAATATGGCCTGAAGTCTGCACCAAGCTCGGAGTTCCCGAAAGTGCCAACCCCTGCGTCCTGATGTCAGCTTCGGGTCACTTGCGGACTTTTGACCAAGCATCGATGGACGTCAGCTAGGGGGCCAGTAGCCGACTCATTCGCTACTTGAAGGCCCGCTTGACCAAGGCATCAGTGAGCGATCCTCGCGTATATTCTCCTCTTGATGCCAAGCCGAGAGTTCTGCAGACTCCAGGCTGTTTCAGGCCATTCTTACTCAACCGGTTTGATATGAAGACTATTCTGACGCTGTTTTTCGTGTCGGTTAGCTCGGGTGCGCTTGCCGCCACTCCCACGGCCGGAACGGGACCGTGTACTCGGTACACGCCTGTTGGTGTCTACTGCTTCTGTAGTCACGGCGTGTACCGTGGGTCATATTCGCCGGGCTGGATTCCCGATCCGATGGCACAACGACACTACACGAGGCCCGGCTGGCATGTGTCCGCCACTAAGGGCATGCACGGCGGCGGCAAACTCTGCATGCGAGATCGCCTCCCTACAACAGAAGAAAGAGAACAGGCCCGCGCTCGCTAGATGGCCTGCTCGGCTCACCTCCCGCAAGCGGACGTCGCGACCGAGAGGGACGGGCACGCCGGCCGACGGGCATTGGCCGACATTGCGTCACGGCATCGCCGACGACTTCTGGCGCGGGCTCAGAGCTTCTGTTTTGCCGCGGTGATCTCGACGAACTCCGCGTCGGGGTGGCTGACGATGGTGGCGACCATGATGCCGCTGATGATCAGCGACCAGGCGGTGTTCCAATAAATCCAAAACACGAGCCAGCCTCCGTTTTCATCTCTCACGCCCGCGGGACCGGGGTAACGGCGCAGCGATGCTACCGTTCCCAACGCGCGGCGCGGCACGACCGTGCGGCGAGGCGCTATTTTGATTTGGTCGGCGGCGACGCCTGATCGGTTTGACCGGTGTGGCGCTTTGCCACGACGTCCTCATCGTGTTCGCCTTGGTGCGGGCGCGGCGGCGACTTGGGCTGGCCGGCTTGACCGCCATGCTTGCCGCCCATGTCGGGCTTACCTTCGAGATCGTTTTCACGGGGCATGCCGGTTCAATGCGCTCGCGCGGCATTGGTTCGCCTTGCGCCGGCCGTTTTCGCCTGTGAACGAGTTCATAGGATTGCCGCGGTTTGCAGTGCACGATTCCGGTGCCCCGCGACGTCATGACAGCAACGGATTCGACCAGATGCGGAAACGACTCATCGCCTGGACCATCCTGACCTCCGCTCTGGTTGCGGTCGCCGTCTGGACTGTGCTCGGACCACCCGCGCATCCGTCCAGCCCGCATCTGCCCTCCCGGACCGCGGCGATGCGGTAGCCCCTCTCCGGCGACCGATGCAATTTCGGCATCGATCAATCCCAACTGGAATTTGGTGCGGCGGCGCACCGCCCGCTATCCTCGCGGGCAAAACGACAAGGCCGCGACCGGCCCTCAGGAGGAGCCCATGTTGAGACCGACCCGACGCATCGCATCCAAAGCGCCACGCGCTGCGATCGCCACCACCCTCACCTTCCTCGCCCTCGTTTCTGGAGTCCACGCCGGCATGGCCGAGACCTTCGCCTATGTCGGCAACGCCGACAGCAACGACATCAGCGTGTTCAAGATGACCGAGAGCGGGGAGATGATTTCGGTGCAGACGGCCGCCTTCAAGGGCGTCGACAAGCCCGGCTCCTCGACGCCGCTCGCGATCACGCCCGACCACCGCGTGCTGATTGCCGGCATCCGCTCGCAGCCATTCCAGGCGGTCAGCTTTGCGATCGATCCCAAGACGGGCCAGCTCAGCCCTATCGGCAACGGACCGCTCGCCGACAGCATGGCGAACATCGCCGTCGACCGCAGCGGAAAATTCCTGTTCAGCGCCTCCTACGGCGGCAACAAGGTCGCGCTGAATCCGCTTGCCGCAAACGGCGTCGCCGGCGAGCCGAAGCAGGTGATCCCGACCGGGCTGAACGCGCACGCCTTCCTGCCCTCGCCCGATAACCGCTTCGCGTTCGCGACCAATCTCGGCTCCGACCAGGTGCTGGGCTTCGCGTTCGATGCCACGGCCGGCACGCTGACGCCGAACGATCCGCCCGCCCACAAGGTGCCGGAGAAATCCGGGCCGCGGCACTTCGTATTCCATCCCAATGGCAGGTTCGTCTATCTGATCCACGAGCTGAACGGCGACGTCGCGGCGTTCACCTATGAGACCAGGAGTGGCGCATGGGACGAGATCCAGCGCACCACCGCGCTGCCCGAGGGCTTTAGCGGAAAACCCTGGGCCGCCGACATCCACATCACCCCGGACGGCCGTTTCCTCTACGCCTCCGAGCGCACCACCAACACGCTCACCGCCTACAAGGTCGATGCGGCCAGCGGCAAGCTGACCACGATCGGCAATGTGCCGACCGAGAAGCAGCCGCGCGGCTTCCACATCGATCCCTCCAGCCGCTACCTCGCGGCGGTCGGCGAGCTCTCCGACAGCATGACGGTCTATGCGATCGACCAGGGCAGCGGCGCGCTGGCCAGGCTGAAATCCTACCCCACCGGCAAGAAGCCGAACTGGGTGGAGTTCCTGACCCTGCCGTGAGAAGACGGCCGTCGCCGACCTACGTAATCATCCGCAATTTCGGAAGGCGCGCCTGCCGTCATATCGTCGGTCATGGACCGTCATATCGTCTTCAAATGCCCGCAGACCGGCATGAACGTGCAGCATCGGCTCGGCGACGAGCCGGCCGACCGCACGCATGTGTCGGTGTCCTGTCCGGCCTGCACGCGCCTGCATTTGATCGACCGGGCGAGCGGCAAGCTGCTGGGAGAGCGCCGCGGCTGACGGGCCGTTTACGGCCGCGCCGCGACCTGTGCCGTTGACAGATGAGAGGACCGTGATCGACGGCACTTTGGGAGCAGTGCGCCGCCCGGCAGATGCGAACCTGTTGTCCAATCCTGCGACTAATCAAAGACTTGCTGCGTCGGCCCGCGGCGGCGTGGCCTTCCTTTTTGGGGCAACGCTGCCATAGTCCGGACGGCTGCCATCTGCTATCGATTGGAGGCATAGCCCCCGTGGAATTTCCGATGCGTCATTTGCCCCGTGCCGTCGTTCGAAGCCTGTGTCCCGCAGCCGTCGCCGGCATGCTCATCCTCGGTCCCTATCCGGCCCGAGCCGCCGATGACGACGCGCCCAAGGGGCCGGCGGTCACGGTGCTGAAGGTCGCGAAATCCTGCTTCTCCGACATCGTCGAGGCCACCGGCACGATCATCGCGCGGGAGGAAACGTCGGTGCGGCCCGAGCGTCCGGGCCTCAAGGTCACCGACGTGCTGGCCGAAGCCGGCGACACCACCACCGCCGGCCAGGTGCTGGCGCGGCTGGCGCTCCCCGAGGGCGGCACGCTGCAGGTCACCGCGCCGGTGGCGGGCGTGATCGCGACATCGACCGCCCAGATCGGAAATTTTGCCTCGGCCAAGGGCGAGGCCTTGTTCACGATCGTGGCGCGCAGCGAATACGATCTCGTCGGTCTGGTGGCGACCACCGACATGCGCAAGCTCGCGGTCAATCAGCCGGCGACCGTGCGGATCGCAGGCGCCGGCGACATCGACGGCAAGGTGCGCCGCATCGGCCCGACCGTCGAGCCGAACATCCAGCAGGGCATGGTTTATATCGGCATCTCCTCGCAGAAGCGGCTGCTGCTGAAGGCGAGCGGACGCGCGCTGATCAAGACCGGGCAGAGCTGCAACGTCGCGGTGCCGCTGACCGCCGTGCAATATTCATCCGCCGGCACCGTGGTGCAGGTGATCCGCCGCAACCGCGTCGAGACCAAGCGTGTCGAGGTCGGATTGATGTCGGGCGGCAATATCGAGGTCCGTGACGGCCTCAACGACGGCGATGTCGTCGTCGCCCGCGCCGGTGCGCTGCTGCGCGAAGGCGATCCGGTGCGCCCGGTGATGGCCGCGGAAGCGGCGAAGTAGGCAAAGTGGCTCGTGTCCCGGACGCGCTGCAGCGTGCAACGCTGCTGCGCAGAGCCGGGACCCATCTCGTCTCACAGAGCGATAGCCTAAAAAAAAATGGGCCCCGGCTCAGCGTCGCATCATTTCATGATGCGCCGCGTCCGGGGCACGAGACTTCGCAAGATCTAAGAAAAACTAGCCGCCGGCTTCGCCGAAGTGAACGTCCTCGAGCAAGGACGACGACACGGTCGGGACCTGGTCGCCTTCGCTGGCGCGGGAGATGGCGACGCGGGTCTTGTTGAAGACGCTTTCGGCGCTGCCCTTTGCACTGAGGTTGTTCAGGAACTCGCTGACCAGCACGCTGTGCTCGCCCTTGCCGTCGTCGACGACCTTGCCGGGCGAGGCGGAGGAGAGGATCAGCGCGTTGTCGGACGCGCTGATCGGCGCGAGGCCGTGGCTGTAGGAGCGGAAGCGGCGCTCGTAAGGGTTACGGCGGGAGGCATCGACGACGACGAGCTTGGCCTTGGCGCCCTGCTCCTTCATCATGTCGATCACGCCGTCGATCGAGACGCCCTGGCGGCGAACGTCGCTTTCCTTCCAGATCACGGCATCGACCGGCAGCATGTAGCTCTCGCGTCCGGCCTGCACGCCGTAGCCGCCGAAGAACAGCATGACGACAGTGTCGCGCTTGATCCGGGACTTCAGGCGATTGACGGCGCGGACCATGTCGTCCTTGGTCGCGTCTTCCACCATGTCGACGTCAAAACCGTTCTTGCGCAGGGACGAGGACAACGCGCGGGCGTCGTTGATCGACTGCGTCAGCGGCGCGCTGGCGTCGGGATAATGTCCATTGCCGATAACGAGCGCGAGGCGCGAGGTCTGGGCGATCGAACCCGTGATCTGGTCGGTCGAGACGGCCTTGGCGGCGTCGATCGCGCGCATGTTGAGAGCAGCATGGGCGCCGATCACGAGCGACACCGTGCCGATGAGGGCCGCGGCCAACGCGATCGTGCGTCGGGAAATGTCGAGCTGCCTAACATTCATCTCGCTTCATTCCTGTCAGTGCCAAAGACCAGCCAAGCGCGCGCACACTGTTTGAGTAGCGCGATAGCGTCTTTAGGTTTGAGGGATTGGCCGGGGATGTGCCCCCGAATTGCGCGCAATTTGCGGCGCCGCACCAAACAAACCCTTAACCGGATATCGCCTCCCCGGCAATAGATTGCCCAAAAATTGAACTAAGTGGCTGAATATGTTCGTTAATTTTCCGGGGTAGATTTGTGCGTTTTTGCCCCTGGCGACCCTTTCCGAGCCTCGATCATGCAGCCTTCGTGCCGGCTTTTTCCGTGACCTTCATCACGTTTGTATTTCCTGCGAATCCGGGTAGCCTTTTCAACGACTTGCAGGGGGTCGCGCGTGGCTGGGAGCGCGCCGGCCGGCCCCCGGCCAAGACCTTGCCAAAGACCCCGCCAAAGTCCCGCGACCAGGTATTTCATGAGCCTTCATTATTTTGCCGGCGCCGCCTGCCGGGCGCTGACCGCCCGGAAGGACGGCCCCTCGCTTTACGATGTGTGCGATCCCGTATTGTCTGTTACGGCCAGTGGCGATCCGCATCTGGCCAAATTCTACAAGACCGCGCTCGGCAATCCCGCGTTGCGGGTGCTGCTGCGGCGGGCCGGGCTGCCCGAGCTGCGCGACGAGGCCAGGCTCTCGGCGCTGCGCGAGGCGCTGGCGCGCGCCCGCGACGAGGCGGAGCCCGATTGGGCGGCGGTCGGCCAGCCGGTCGCCGATCTCGTCGACAGCATCGCGCTCGACCATCCCAAGCCGCCGCCGGCGATGTTCACCGGCTCCGCGCCGCCAGAGGCGCAGATCGACGGCGTGATCCGAGACTGCGCGCAGCATCTGCTCGGCTCGTACCGCAAAAACGGCTTTCTGCCGACCTACGCCGCCTTCAACCTGATCGGCGATCCTGATTTCCGCGGCCGCGAGCTGATCATGGCGCTCACGGGCCTCAACGCACGCGGCTACAAGAATTCCTCGCTGCTGTTCAACCTCGCCCGTGTCTTCATCGCGCGCACGCCAGCGCGTGCCGTGGTCAATCCGCCCTGGCGAGGCATCGCGGAGCCGATGTGGGAACCGGTGCAGATCCGCCATCGCTCGGCCTATTACGATGCGTTCTTCATCGAGGCGCTGCTGAGCTATGGCGAGACCGGGCTCGCCTCGGTGGCCGACAAGATTGCGGCCGAGCGCGCCATCGCCGACATGGTGGATTTCTGCGTCAACATCAGCCGCGAGGAGGTCGAAGGCATCGACGGTGCGCGCTTCAACGTCGTCACTGCGCTGGCGCCTCCGCCGCATCCGCGCTTTTCCCGCTACTTCGCGCAGATCAAGCAGGATCTCGGCTTCGGCGTTTACGTGCCGGATTGCGACACCACGGCCTGCTCGATCTCCGCTGCGACGCAGGCCGGCTGCCTTGATGAGATCATCAATCAGCCGCTGCTGGATTTCTACGCCGGCTACCAGGTGCGCTCCGGCGTCAACGAACCGCGCGTGACCGTGCCGCTCAACGACAATATCGACTATGAGGGCGGCGTCGCGACCTGGATCGACAACCTCAAGGGCGAGCGTCCCTACGGCAACGATCTCGATCCGACGCTCAATCTCGACATCCTCGAGGTGAGCTTTCGCAACCTCGCGCGCTGGAAAGTCCTGGAGACGCCGTCGCGGCTCGCCACGGTGCATCGGATCATCGGCTTCCAGAAGCGGCTGGCGGCGAGCGGCGCCTTCGCCAATCCGCGCTCGCACATCTATTATCTGCCCGAGCTCTACAGCGCCTATTTCGGCCGCTGCTATGCGGCGTTCCTGGCGCTGCCGCTGGCGGCGCAGGCCGCGATCGATCCCGCCGGCGATTTCGACTTCATCCGCCATCGCGTGCTGTCTTACGTCAAGGGCGAACTGATGGCGGCGGAGATGAACGTGTTCGACGCGGCGCTGGCGCTGATCGCGCTCGGCCATCTCGGCGCTGACCCGCGCGCCTTCGCGCCGGCGCTGAACGTGATCGTCGCCGGTCTCGGCGAGGGCGGCCGCCGCGGCCCGTTCCGCGCCTATGAGTGGAACAAGATGAAGACGCCGACGCGGATCCTGGTAGGCGGGCCGGAGGTGACGTCGGCATTCGTGCTGATGGGACTGGCGGTGGCGAAGCGGGCGATGACGCGGGGGTGAGGGGACACTGTATCCGTGCCCCGGACGCAGCGCAGCGCCCCTTCGGCGGTGCGCTGCAGAGCCGGGGCCTATGCCTCTGCGAGATGTGTCTGTAAATTTCTGGGTGCCGGCTCTGCGGAGCGGCGTTGCACGCCGCACCGCGTCCGGGACACGAGCCGAGTGACCGTCGATCAATGACGGGAAGTTGAAAGCCTATCTGTTAGGCATACGCTGGCCCGACGGCCAAAAGCCGACCACAATTACGCGATCTATCGAGATATTCATCACACGCGGAACGGCATGCTGCGAAAGATCCTGATTGCGCTGTCCTTGCTCGCTCTCCCGTCGCTGGCCGAGGCCGCCGACATCACCGGCACCGCAAAAGTCCGCGCCGGCGATGCCGTCGTGATCGGCAACACGCGGATCCGGCTCGGCGGCATCGACGCGCCTGCGGTCGACCAGCTCTGCCTCAACACCAAGAGCGAGCGCTGGACCTGCGGCGTCGCGGCGCGCGACGATCTTGCCAAATATGCCGAGGGCAAGAGCTGGGTCTGCCATACCCGTTCGATCGACCGGCGCGGCCGCACCGTGGCGCGCTGCGAGGTCGGCGGCGAGGACATCCAGAAATGGCTGGTGCGCAGCGGCTGGGCGCTGGCCTACACCCGCATCTCCAAGGACTACGAGCCCGACGAGGCCGCCGCGCGCGAGGCAAAAGCCGGGATGTGGCAGGGCGCCTTCATCGCGCCCTGGGACTGGCGCGTCCGCAACAAGAAGACCGCCATCCTCGGCGCCACCAAGCCGCCCGACGGGGCGCATGCGGTGCTGCTCGCCTCGGCCTCGGGACCGGTGGCGCCTTCCCCGGACTGCACCATCAAGGGCAACGTCAACAGCGCCGGCGAGTGCATCTTTCACCAGCCGACCAGTCGCTGGTACACCCAGATCAAGATGAAGATCAGCAAGGGCACCCGCTGGTTCTGCTCGGTCGAGGAGGCGGAAGCCGCCGGCTGCCGCGAGACCAAGAGATGAGAGCCCCAGACCTGCGTTTTGCGTGCTTTTCTTGGGGGTTCACGGCGCGTAAAACGTGATTCAGCAAACCCACCAGTCCGTTCTCAAGCAATAAGGACCAACAGCAATGACCGTTCGCGCGGGCCGGGAATTTCTGGCCATCCCCGGGCCCACCACGATGCCCGACGAGGTGCTGCGGGCGATGCATCGTCCGGCGATCGACATCTACTCCAAGGAGATGCTCGACCTGACCGAGAGCCTGCTCGGCGACATCTCGAAGCTGTTCTCCACCAAGGGCAGGTCCTACATCTACATCGCCAACGGCCACGGCGCCTGGGAAGCGGCGCTGAGCAACGTGCTGTCGCGCGGCGACAAGGTGCTGGTGCTGGAGAGTGGCCGTTTCGCGATCGGCTGGGGCAATGCGGCGGCCCTGATGGGCGCCGAGGTCGAGGTGCTCAAGGGCGACTGGCGCCGCGCAGTGCGGCCGCACGAGGTCGAGGAGCGCCTGCGCCGCGACAAGGAGCACACCATCAAGGCCGTGGTCGTCGTCCAGGTCGACACGGCCTCGGGCGTGCAGAACGACATCGAGGCGATCGGCAAGGCGATCAAGGCGAGCGGCCATCCGGCGCTGTACATGGTCGACACCGTCGCTTCGCTCGGCTGCATGCCGTTCGAGATGGACAAATGGGGCATCGATGTTGCGATGTCCGGCTCGCAGAAGGGCCTGATGACGCCCCCCGGCCTCGGCTTCGTCGCCGCCAATGCGCGTGCGCTCGAGGTGCACAAGAAGGCCAACATGTCGACGCCCTATTGGAGCTGGAGCGAGCGCGAGGGCACCGAGAATTATCGCAAATACGCCGGCACCGCGCCGGTGCATCTGTTGTTCGCTTTGCGCAAGGCGATCGACATGCTGCACGAGGAAGGCCTCGAGAACGCCTTCCGCCGCCACAGCCTGCTCGGCGAAGCCGCGCGCCGCGCGGTTGGCGCATGGTCGGAAGGCCAGGTGCTCGGCTTCAACGTGGCGGAGGCCAACGAGCGCTCCAACACCGTGACCACGGTGACCATGAGCAACGGCCATGATCCCGCGGTGCTGCAACGCTATTGCAAGGACAAGTGCGGCGTGGTGCTCGGCACCGGCATCGGCGACCTCTCGGGCCAGGCCTTTCGCATTGCCCATATGGGCCACGTCAACGCGCCGATGCTGCTCGGCACGCTCGGGGTGATCGAGATCGGCCTCAACGCCCTGAAGATTCCGCACGGCAAGGGCGGGCTGGAGGCGGCGGTCGCGTATCTCGGTGAAGAGGTGGTGGTGTAGGCGCCACCACAAACTCCACCGTCGTCCCTGCGAACGCAGGGCTTCTTTCTTCCTTCTCCCCTTGTGGGAGAAGGTGGCGCGAAGCGCCGGATGAGGGGTTCTATCCGCGAATCTCATCGCGAGAGTTTTACGGGCGGATAGAACCCCTCACCCGTCTCGCCGCTACGCGGCGAGCCACCCTCCCCCACAAGGGGAGAGGGCAAGATCAGCGCTCGACGCGATACGCTTCGACCTGAGCCTTCAGTTCGTCCAGCGACGCCGTCGGCTGCTTCGGATCGACCCGATGCTCCCCACTCGCCAGCCACTGCAACACCATCGCGTCGATCACCGGCGAATGATGGATGACGTCGCCGTAATTATCGAGATCGTGCGTCACCGCCTTGATCGCGCGGAAATCGTGCAGGCGCACATTGGGAAGCCGCGTCAGTCGCTGCGCCATGAGTGCCGTCAGATCGGTGACGATCTTCAGCGTCTCGGGCGAGGCATCGCGCATCGCGACGAATTGCAGGATCGAATAGGGGGGGAAATAGATATCGAAGGTCACGTCGGGGTGGCGCGTGATCAGGCCGACGGCATCGCGCTCGAAATGCCCGGCCATAGCGTCATAGCCGTAGCCTTCGCCGAGAAAGCGGCTGCGCACGGGGCTCGTGATGTAGGCGAAGGCGGCGAGCGTCCTCTTCGCATTGTACTCGCGCGCGACGTCGAAATCACGCGGCAGCACGTAGATGTCGTCGACATCAGCCAGCGCGAACTTGACGGGCAGAAACGGCGCCGCGCGGGTCAGCGGCCCTTGCAACGGCGGGACCGACCGCAGCAGCGTGAACAGCGACTCTTTCGCCATTGCGGCGCTGAACAGATAGGACGCGATGCCCCTGGTCGTCCCGCGATAGAGATCGACGGACAGATAGGGATCGGCCTCGATGTCGGCCGCATCGACGAAGATGAAATCGTCCATCGCCCAGACCACGCGCCTTGCGCCGCGGTCGATCGCCTGCTCCAGCACAAAACCCTGCTGGCGCGAGTTGGAGCCAGTCATCGCCAACTTGAGAGAGCGAACGCCGAGCGCACGGTCGATGTCGCTCTGGCGGAAATGGATCGCGAGCGAGGTGCCCATGAAAACGGCGTCGAATGTCTGGCTTCGGATCAGCCCGGCATTCTGCACGCGCGTGTCGTCGGAATAGAAGGCGAGGCGCGAGGGGCGAAACAGCTGCAGGGGATCGACGACGTAGGTGAGTAGGGCCGCACCGAGCACGAATGCGATGCTCGCGAGCAGAAGGCGATTGAGACTGGTGAACGGCCTGCGCATCAGAACCGGAAATAGATGAATTCGCTGTGGCTCTGGATGCCCAGGATCCCAAATGCAAACACCAGCGACGCGCCGTAGAGAAACAGCGGCCGCATGCGCCCTGCCCGCAAGCTCTCGCCGACCCGGCGGTTAGCGTGATCGTATCCCAAGATGCCTTGCGTGTTCGGCGCCAGCCACACCAGCGCAGCGTAGATGGAGATCAGCACCAGCGCCGCGATCTCCTCGCGGCCGAAGACGATGTTCGAGGGATCGGCCATGGCGTGAAGGACGCGCAGCGCCCATGCGACGCTCTCGGCGCGGAAGAACACCCAGGCGACGACGACGGCGAGGAACGTCAGCGCTGCTCCGGCGATGCGAACCGGGCGCGCAAGGGCCGACGGAATGGTTGGCATCAGGGCGTTGAAGGCGTGATTGACGCAGAGATAGGCCCCGTGCAGCGCGCCCCAAATGACAAAAGTCCAGGCGGCGCCGTGCCAGAGCCCGCCGAGCAGCATCGTGATCATCAGATTGACGTAGCGCAGCACGCGGCCGTGGCGGTTGCCGCCGAGTGGGATGTAGAGATAGTCGCGCAGGAATTGCGACAGCGTCATGTGCCAGCGGCGCCAGAACTCGACGATGCTGGTCGCCTTGTAGGGCGAGTTGAAATTGACCGGCAGGAAGATGCCGAACATCAGCGAGATCCCGATCGCCATGTCGGAATAGCCGGAGAAGTCGAAATAGAGCTGGAACGTATAGGCGAGCGCACCACACCAGGCCTGATCGAAGCTCGGCGAGCGCGCCTCGAAGGCGAGCGCGACCAGCGGCTGGATGCCGTCGGCAAGACAGGTCTTCTTGAACAGGCCGATGGCGAAGATGATGATGCCGCACAACATCAGATGTCCGTCCGGATGCTTCGTCTCCTTCCGCTCGAACTGCGGGATCATGTCCTTGTGGTGGAGAATGGGCCCGGCGATCAGATGCGGGAAATAGGTCACGAACAGCGCGTAATGCGGCAACGCATAAGCCGCGACCTGTCCGCGATACGCATCCACCAGGAAAGCAATCTGTGTGAAGGTGTAGAAGGAGATGCCGACCGGCAGCAGGATGTGAACCGCAAGATGCGAGCCGAACAGCGCGTTGACGTTCTCGGTGACGAAGCCGGCGTATTTGAAGATGCCGAGCACGAGCAGATCGCCGACGACACCGAGCGCGAGCGCCGCCTTTCGTTGCGACGAGCCGAGCTTCGCCACGATCAGGAGATGGCCGACGCCGTAATTGAAGGCGATCGACAGCAGCAACAGCGCCACGAACTGCCAGTTGCCGATGGCGTAAAAGGCGAGCGAGGCCAGCGCCAGCCAGATCACCGGGGTGAGATTGCTGCGCCGCCCGAGCCAGAAATAGCCGGCCAGCACGACCGGCAGGAACAACAGGATGAACGGGTAGGAGTTGAACAGCATCAGGCTGGACCGGCGGCGGGGATTTTGGTCCGTAAAGCATACAAGGGGCCGGTCAACAACCCGGCAGGCTTGGCGGAGTCGTGCTGGCAATTCGTGGAAGCGGGACGATATAAGATGGAACACGTATTGAGATGAGGACCGAGTGACCCAGGCCAAAACCCCTTCCCAGCCCCCCGTCGCCCCGCGCCGGCCGCATTCCTTCACGCGGCACGGGATCACCGTGACCGACGACTATGCTTGGCTGAAGGACGCGAAATGGCAGGAGGTGCTGCGCGATCCCAAGGTGCTCGATCCCGACATCCGCAAATATCTGGATGAGGAGAACGTCTACACCGAGAGCCTGCTCGGCCACACCGCATCCCTGCAGAAGACGCTGGTGCGGGAGATGCGCGGGCGGATCAAGGAGGACGATTCCAGCGTGCCCTCGCCCGACGGCCCGTTCGCCTATTTCCGCAGGTTTCGCGAGGGCGGACAGCACGAGCTGTTCGGCCGCATGCCGCGCGACGGCGGCGACGGTGAGATCGTGCTCGACGGCGACGCGCTCGCCAAAGACCACAAATATTTCAGGTTCGGCGGCAGCCGGCACTCCTACGATCACAGGCTGCAGGCCTGGAGCGCCGACACCAAGGGCTCGGAATATTTTTCGATCCGCGTGCGCGACTGGGCAACGGCCAGGGATCTCGACGACGTGGTCGAGGAGACCGATGGCGGCGTCGTCTGGGCTGCGGATTGCAAGAGCTTCTTCTACGTGAAGCTCGACGACAATCACCGGCCGATGCAGGTGTGGCGGCATAGGCTCGGCACCAAACAGGCCGACGACACGCTGATCTATGAAGAGCGGGATGCCGGCTGGTTCACCCATCTGCACGAGAGCACCAGCGGCCGCTTCTGCGTGATCGCCGGTGGCGATCACGAGACTTCGGAACAGCGCCTGATCGATCTCGCCAACCCCGAGGCGCCGCCGCGCCTCGTCGCGGCGCGCGAGGAAGGCGTGCAATATTCGCTGGCCGACCGCGGCGATCAGCTCTTCATCCTCACCAATGCCGACGACGCCATCGACTTCAAGATCGTCACCGTGCCGCTCCTCTCGCCCGAGCGCAAGAACTGGCGCGATCTGATCCCGTATCGTCCCGGCATCTACCTCATCGACCTCGATCTCTATGCCGGTCATCTGGTGCGGCTGGAGCGCGCCAATGCACTGCCGGCGATCGTGATCCGCGATCTCGTCTCGAACGAGGAGCATGCCATCGCCTTCGATGAGGCCGCCTATTCGCTGGATACGATGGGCTCCTACGAATTCGAGACGACGAATTTGCGCTTTGCCTATTCGTCGATGACGACGCCGTCGGAAGTCTACGACTACGACATGGTCAAGCGCACGCGCACCTTGCGCAAGCGCCAGGAGATTCCGTCCGGCCACAACGCGGCCGATTACGTCACCACGCGCATCGCGGCAAAGGCGCAGGACGGCACCGAGGTGCCGGTGTCGATCCTCTACCGCCGCGGCTTGACGCTCGATGGCACGGCGCCGCTGCTGCTTTATGGCTACGGCTCCTACGGCATGGCGATGCCGGCCTCCTTCAACGCCAACCGCCTGTCGCTGGTCGACCGCGGCTTCGTCTACGCCATCGCCCATATCCGCGGCGGCGCCGACAAGGGCTGGGGCTGGTATCTCGATGGCAAGCGCGAGAAGAAGACGAATTCGTTCGACGATTTCGCGGCCAGCGCCCGCGCGCTGATTGATGCGAAATACACTAGCGCAAAACGCATCGTCGGCCATGGTGGCTCGGCCGGCGGCATGCTGATGGGCGCGGTCGCCAATCGCGCCGGCGAATTGTTCGCGGGTATCGTCGCCGAGGTGCCGTTCGTCGACGTGCTCAACACGATGCTCGACGACACGCTGCCGCTGACGCCGCCGGAATGGCCGGAATGGGGCAACCCGATCGAGAGCGAGCAGGATTTTCGAACGATCCTGTCCTACTCGCCCTACGACAATGTCGCGGCGAAGGACTATCCGGCGATCCTGGCGATGGGCGGCTTGACCGATCCGCGTGTCACCTATTGGGAGCCAGCCAAATGGATCGCGCGCCTGCGCGCCACCATGAGCGGCGGCGGCCCTGTCCTGCTCCGCACCAACATGGGCGCCGGCCATGGCGGCGCCTCGGGGCGGTTCGACCGGCTCGATGAAGTCGCGATCGTCTATGCGTTCGCACTGTGGGCGGCGGGGATGGCGGAGGCCGGGGTTTAGCCACACCCACCGCCGTCGTCCCGGCGAACGCCGGGACCCATACCGCGTGATGTATCGGTGGAGTGCAGGTGGCGGTACCAACGAAGACCCTTATTAACTGCTAGTCTTCGTCAAACTGCTCCCTGGGGCTATGGGTCCCTGCGTTTGCAGGGACGACAGTGGGATTGTGGGGCGAGTTACCGCCCCACAAACAAGACTCACACCGCCCCGTGCGCCTCGACATACAGCGCATACACCGAATGGCTGCTCGCCATATAAAGCCGGTTGTTCTTCGGGCCGCCGAAGCAGAGATTGGCGCAGCGCTCGGGCAGCTTGATGAAGGCGAGCGGCTTGCCGTCCGCATTGAACACCATGACGCCGTCGAGATCTTCCGGCTTGGCCCTGAGCTGAAACACCTTGCGGCCGCCGACATCGGTCGGCTCGCCCTGCAGCGCGCCGTTGGAGCCCCAGCCGCACCAGAGATTGCCGTCGCGGTCGACGCGGAAACCATCGAGCGAGCCCTGGTCGGCGGCGTCGATCAGCTTGGTCTTGCCGCTGAGCGAACCATCGTCGCCGACATTGTAGCTCCAGATGCTGCGGTTGGGCGTGCCCTTCCACTCGACAATGTAGAGCTTCTTCTCGTCCGGCGAGAAGGCGAGGCCGTTCGGATTGACGAGGTCGGTGAGGACGGCGGTGATCTTGCCGTCCTTGGCGATGCGGTAGACGTTGGTGGTGGCCTGCTCGGCCTTTTCCTTCTTGCCCTCCCACTCGCCGTTGATGCCGAACAGCGGATCGGTGAACCAGATGCTGTCGTCGGACTTCACCACGATGTCGTTCGGCGCGTTCAGCCGCTTGCCTTCGAACTTGTCGGCGAGCACGGTGACCTTGCCGTCCTTCTCGGTGCGGGTGATGCGGCGGGTGACGGAATGCTCGCAGGTGACGAGGCGGCCCTGCCGGTCGCGCGCATTGCCGTTTGCGTAATTGGCATTGGCGCGGAACACGCTGGTCTGGCCGGTCTTCTCGTCGAACTTCATGATCCGGTTGTTGGGAATGTCGGAGAACAGCAGATAACCGCCCTCGGGGAAATAGGCCGGGCCTTCGGCCCAGCGCATGCCTGATGCGACCTGCTCGACCGTCGAGGAATAGAGCCTGTATTTTGTGAAGCTGGGATCGAGGATCTGGACGGCGGGGTCGGGGTAGCGTTGGTTCGGCGTGAACGGGAACGACTGAGCGCCGGCCGCGCGGGCCAAAAGCGTGGACGCCATTGCAGCGCCTGCGCCGGCCATGAGATTGCGTCGCGTGAAATTCATAAAATCCTCCCTGGATGATAAAAAGCCGGCGCTTGATGTGGCCGGCCTGTTTCTTGACGTGGTTTAGTGCTGGGCCTTACCGGCCGTTTTTCTTCCGCCACTCCGCAAAATCGGTGAGCGTCTGCGGATCCGTAGCCGGATAGAGACCGAAGATGCCGCGGCCCTTGCCGACCTCCTCGGTGACGAAATCCTCGAACGCCGTCATCTCGAAGGTCTCGTTGGCGATCTCATCGGCCAGATGGGCGGGGATCACGATGACGCCGTCGGCATCGCCGAGAATGACGTCGCCGGGAAACACCGGCGCATCACCGCAGCCGATGGGCACGTTGATCTCGATCGCCTGGTGCAGCGTGAGATTGGTCGGCGCCGAGGGACGGTGGTGATAGGCGGGGATGCCGAGCCTGGCGATCTCGGCGGAATCGCGAAAGCCGCCGTCGGTGACGACGCCGGCGACGCCGCGCTTCATCAGCCGCGTCACCAGGATGGCGCCGGCCGAGGCCGCGCGCGCGTCCTTGCGGCTGTCCATCACCAGCACGCTGCCTGCCGGGCAATCCTCAACCGCCTTGCGCTGCGGATGCGAGCGATCCTTGAAGACGTCGATGGTGTTGAGATCCTCGCGCGCCGGCATGTAGCGCAGCGTGAAGGCCTCGCCGACCATGGTCGGCTGGTCGGCACCGAGCGGATGCACGTCCTGGATCATCTGGATGCGCAGCCCGCGCTTGAACAGCGCGGTGGCGACGGTGGCCGTGGAGACGGATTTGAGCTTGTTGCGGGTGGCTTCGCTGAGTTTCGTCATTTGGTCGAACTCTCTCTTTCGTCATTCCGGGATGGCCCGCAGGGCCAGGCCCGGAATCCATAACCACGATCGGGAGTATGGATTCCGGGCTCGCGCCAAGGGGCGCGCCCCGGAATGACAGTGGGGCTAGTAAATCGACGGCTCGCTGATCGGCGCGCCGAAATCGGTCTCGAGGAAGTCGAAGTCGCAGCCGTCATTGGCCTGCTTGATGTGCTTTGTGAACATCCAGCCATAGCCGCGCTCGAAGCGGCGCTCCGGCTGCTTCCAGGAGGCGCGGCGTTTTGCGAGCTCGGCCTCGCTCACATCGAGGTTGATGGTGCGCGCGGCGACGTCGAGCGTGATGCGGTCGCCGTTCTGCACCAGCGCCAGCGGGCCGCCGATGTAGGATTCCGGCGAGACGTGCAGGATGCAGGCGCCGTAGCTGGTGCCGCTCATGCGCGCGTCCGAGATGCGCACCATGTCGCGCACGCCCTGCTTCACCAGTTTGGTCGGGATCGGCAGCATGCCCCACTCCGGCATGCCCGGCCCGCCCTGCGGCCCCGCATTGCGCAGGATCAGAATGTGGTCCTCGGTGACATCGAGATTGGGATCGTCGACCGCCTTCTTCATCGACGGATAATCGTCGAACACCAGCGCCGGCCCGGTGTGCTTGAGGAAGCGCGGCGCGCAGGCGCTCGGCTTGATGACGCAGCCATCGGGCGCAAGATTGCCCTTGAGCACGGCGAGCGCGCCCTCCTTGTAGATGGGGTTGTCGATTCCGCGGATCACGTCATCGTTGTGGACTTCGGCGCCCTCGATATTCTCGCCGATGGTCTTTCCTGTCACCGTGATGCAGTCGAGATGCAGATGCGGCTTGATCTGCCCCATCAGCGCCGGCAGGCCGCCGGCATAGAAGAAGTCTTCCATCAGATAGGCATCGCCGCTCGGCCGCACGTTGGCGATGACGGGCACCTTGCGGCTGGCCTTCTCGAAATCGTCGAGGCCGATGTCGAGGCCGGCGCGGCGGGCTTGCGCGATCAGATGGATGATCGCGTTGGTCGAGCAGCCCATCGCCATCGCCACCGCAATGGCGTTTTCGAACGCCTTGCGCGTCTGGATCACCTTCGGCGTCAGATCCTCCCAGACCATCTCGACGATGCGTCGGCCGCATTCAGAGGCCATGCGGATGTGATTGGCGTCGGCCGCGGGGATCGAGGAAGCTCCCGGCAGCGTCATGCCGATCGCTTCGGCAATCGCCGTCATGGTCGAGGCCGTGCCCATGGTCATGCAGGTGCCGTAGCTGCGGGCGATGCCGGCCTCGATGTCGAGCCAGTCCTTGTCGGAAATCTTTCCGGCGCGCCGCTCGTCCCAATATTTCCAGCCGTCCGAGCCGGAGCCGAGGGTCTTGCCCTTCCAATTGCCGCGCAGCATCGGGCCGGCCGGCAGATAGATCGCCGGAATGTTCATCGACGTCGCGCCCAGCAGCAGCGCCGGCGTGGTCTTGTCGCAGCCGCCCATCAGCACCACGCCGTCAACGGGATGGCTGCGCAAGAGCTCCTCGGCGTCCATCGCCAGCAGGTTGCGGTAGAGCATGGTGGTGGGCTTCAGCAGCGATTCCGACAGCGACAGCGCCGGCAATTCCAGTGGCAAGCCGCCGGCCATCAGGATGCCGCGCTTGACGTCGTCGACGCGCGACTTGAAATGCATGTGGCAGGGCTGTGCATCCGACCAGGTGTTGAGAATCGCGATGATCGGGCGGTCCTTCCACTCCTCCGGCGCGTAGCCCATCTGCATGGTGCGGGAGCGGTGGCCGAACGAGCGGAGATCGTCGGGCGCGAACCAGCGCGCGCTGCGGAGCTGGTCGGGCGTTAGTTTCTTCTTGGTCATGATTGGGTGCCCCATTTCTGCACGGTGTTCCGCTCAATGGCGCGGAAGATCAGGTTCTCGACAAAGAGCCCAATGATGATCACCGTCAAGAGGCCCGCGAACACCGCGGGTATGTCGAGCAGATTGCGGTTCTCGAAGATGAACCAGCCGAGGCCGCCCTGCCCCGAGGACACGCCGAACACCAGCTCTGCCGCGATCAGCGTGCGCCAGGCAAAGGCCCAGCCGATCTTGAGACCGGTCAGGATCGAGCCGAACGCCGCGGGGATCAGGATCTTGGCCACGTAAGGCAATCCGCGCAGGCCGTAATTGCGGCCGACCATGCGCAGCGTGTTGGACACGCTCTTGAAGCCGGAATGGGTGTTGAGCGCGACCGGCCACAGCACCGAATGGATCAGCACGAAGACGAGGCTGCCATTGCCGAGGCCGAACCAGATCAAAGCGAGCGGCAGCAGGGCGATCGCCGGCAACGGGTTGAACATCGCCGTGACCGTTTCGAGGAAATCGGTGCCGATGCGAGTGGAGATCGCGAGCACGGTGAAGATCGCGGCGAGCGCGATGCCGGCCGAATAGCCCATGAACAGCACTTTCAGCGATGTCCAGGCCCGCATCGGAATGGTGCCGTCCTTGACGCGGTCGAACAGCGTGATGGCGGTATCGTGCAGCGTCGGGAACAACAGCGGATTGTCGAGAGCGACGCCGTAGGCCTCCCAGACCGCCGCCAGGAACAGGATGATCACCGACTTGCGGACGAAGCCGTCGTTCCACAACAGCTCGAGCACGCTCAGCTTGCGCTCGACCTCGCCCGCGGCTGAACTGGCAGCGGCCGGCTCGGCCCGCAGCAATATCTTGGCTTCGCCCATGGCGGCTCCTTCAATGCGCGGTGGCTTCGCCGGCGAACAGGAGATCGTGGATCTCCTTCTCCAGCCGGCCGGCGCTGCCGTCTTCGTTCGAGACCTTGTCGACGTCGATCACCTCGGCCTTGACGCGGCCGGGATGCGGCGACAGCAGCAGGATGCGGTTGCCGATACGGATCGCTTCCGCGATCGAATGGGTTACGAACAGCACGGTGAATTTGGTCTCGCTCCAGAGCTGGAGCAGCTCGTCCTGGCAGGTTCGGCGCGTCAGGGCGTCGAGCGCCGCGAACGGCTCGTCCATCAAGAGGATATCAGGCTCCATCGCCATGCCGCGCGCGATCGCGACACGCTGCTTCATGCCGCCGGAGAGCGTGTGCGGATAGGCATCGACCACGCGGGTGAGGCCGACCTTCTCGATATAGGCCCGTGCCTTGGCCTCGGCGTCCCTGCGCGACAGTTTTCGCGCGGTCAGCAGCGGAAACATGACGTTGGCGAGCACGCTCTTCCAGGGCAGGAGCTGGTCGAACTCCTGGAAGATCATCATGCGGTCGGCGCCGGGACCGTGGATCTCGCGATCGCCGATGGTCATGCGGCCCTCGCTCGGGGTCATGTAGCCGCCGACGGCCTTGAGCAGGGTCGACTTGCCGCAGCCGGACGGACCGAGCAGCACGAAGCGGTCGGACTTGTCGACCGTGAAACTCACCCTCTCGGTGGCGGTGACGACTGCGCTGGAGGTCTTGTAGCGCAGCGTCACGGAGCTGACGTCGAGCAGCGCCATCAGTTGCCCTTCAGATCGTGCGCGACGGGGAGATAATAATCCGTCCAGGCCTTGGGCTGGCTCTTCAGCGTGCCGGTCTTGAACAGATGCGCGGCGAACTTCATCGTGCCCTGCGGCTCGAGATTCCACTCCATCATGCCGGGCTCCTTGAGCAGATCGAGCAGCTCCTCGACCGAGGTCTTGTCGCCGGTGATCTCCTTGTAGATCTCGACCGCCTGCTTCGTGTCGCTGCGGATCAGGGCCTGCGCTTCCTTGGTCGCGTCGCGCACGGCCTGGATGATCTTCGGATTGGCCTCGGCGAATTTGGTGGTCGTGAAGAATTGCGCCTGGCTGAGCGGCCCGCCCATCACATCCGGCGATGACAGCACGATATGCGCGCCCGGCACGTTCTTCAGCTCCAGGAAGGTGAAGGGCGGGATCGAGAAGTGGTTGTGCACCTCGTGCTTGGGATTGGACAGCGCCGCATAGGCGTCGGGATGACCGAGTTGAACGGTGTTGGCGTCCAGCTTCGACCATTGATCGGCGCCGAAGGCCTCGGCGGCCGCGATCTGAAGCACAATCGCCTGGGTCGAGACCTTGACGGTCGGCACCGCGATCTTGTCGGAGGGGCCGAAATCCCTAATCGACTTGATGTTGGCGTCGCGGCTGATCAGCGTCATCGGCTGCGCCGAGGTCGCGACGATGCCCTTCACCCCGCCGCGGGTGCGGTCCCACAGCAGCAGAAGATTGCCGGTGCCGGTGTTGAGGATGTCGACGCCGCCCGCGAGCAGCGCATCGGTCTGCGCGCCGCCGCCGGAGAAAGTGATCCATTTGGTGGTGACGCCTGCGAGGCCGAGTGAAGCTGCGTGCTTCTCGATCAGCTTCAGCTTCTCCATGATGTGGCTCGGCATGTAGAAAATGCCGGGCTGGCGCGACAGCGCGATCTCGGATTTCTGCTGCGCACGCGCCGGCGAAGCCGCCAGCACGGTTGCGACGATCAGGGCGATGGCGGCAGCGCCACGCTGGAATGGCTTGATCATAATTGTTCGTTTCCTCCGGCCGCCATTGACGAGCGATCCTGTTAATGCACTAATGCATTAGTGCATCAAAGGCAAGCCTGCCGGAGCCCTCGCTATGGAAACAGCCCATCCCGCGCCCCGCGCGGCCCGCCCCGGCGCGCGGCTCGACCGGGCCCGGCAGGCCGCGCCGCAGGTGTTCGAGCGGCTGCGCAACGCCATTCTCGCGCTCGAACTGCCCCCGGGCTCGCCGCTGTCGCGCACCGATCTCGCCGCGCAATTCGGCGTCAGCTCGACGCCGATCCGCGACGCCCTGATGCGGCTCGAGGAAGAAGGGCTCGTGGACGTGTTTCCACAGCACGCGACCGTGGTCAGCCGGGTCGATGTCGGCCGCGCCGAACAGGCCCATTTCCTGCGCCAGGCGCTCGAGCTCGAAATCGTCCGGCTGCTCGCCGAGCAGCATGACCAGGCCCTGGTCCTCCGCCTCGACCATGTGATCGCGCTTCAGCAGCAGTTCGCCAAGGCCGGCGATTTCGAAAGCTTCATCGCCGCCGACAATGATTTTCATGCGCAGCTTTATGCCGCGGCCGGCAAGCAGGAGCTGTGGACGCTGGTGCGCAGCCGCAGCGGACATATCGACCGGCTGCGCCGGCTGCATTTGCCCTCGCCCGGCAAGGCCCAGAACATCGTCCGTCACCACAAGCTGATCACCCGCGCGATCGAAGCCGGCGAACCCGATGCCGCGCAACAGCATCTGCGCAAGCATTTGTCGGGTACGCTGAGCGAGCTCGACGAGATCCGGAGCCATTATCCGGAGTATTTGACCGATTGAATCAGGCCGCGTCGCGGCTGCTGCGCCGTTCCGTCGGACCGGTGCGCAGCCGGACGAAGAAGGCCTGGACCTCGGTAGTGAGGTGCTCGGCCGCCCCCGAAACCTGGTTCGCGGCCCCCATCACATCGTCGGCCGAGCGGTTGGTTTCCGCAATGGCGCCGGAGACGGTGCCGATGCTGGTTGCCAGCGTCTGCGTTCCCGATGCCGCCATCTGGACGTTCTGCGAGATCTCCCGCGTCGCCGCGCCCTGCTCCTCCACGGCGCTGGCAATCGCCGCGGTCACCTCGTCGATCCGGCGCATGGCGGTTGCGACCTCCTTGACGGAGGCGACCGCGCTGCCGGTCGAGTTCTGGATCGCGGCAATGTGCTGGGCGATCTCTTGCGTCGCATTGCGGGTCTGGTCGGCCAGCGCCTTGACCTCGGACGCGACCACGGCAAAGCCGCGACCGGCCTCGCCGGCGCGCGCGGCCTCGATGGTGGCGTTGAGCGCCAGCAGGTTGGTCTGGGCCGCAATCGCCTGGATCAAATCGACCACCGAGCTGATGCTTTGCGCGGCGTGTGCGAGTCCTTCGATCTCGCTCTCCGAGCGCGCGGTCACCTCGCCCGCGGAGCGCACGGTCTTGTTGGACAGTTCGATCTGCCGGCCGATCTCGACGATGGAGCCCGCGAGCTGCTCGGCCGCCGCGGCGACGGTCTGGACGTTGACCGCGGTCTGTTCGGAGGCGGTCGCTGCGGACGCGGCCTGGCTCGTCGCATGATTGGCGATGCCGCCGAGGCTCTCCGCGGTCTGCCGCATGGTGCCCGCATTCTCGCCGACCAGCGCGAGCAGCTCGCGCGAGGTCGCGCGAAAGTCCTCGACCGCGTCCTCCATGTTGCGGTTGGCGGCTTCGCGCGCTTCCGCCTCGCGCGCGAGAGACGCCGCCGCCTGCTGCTGGGCGATCACATTGTCGCGGAATTTGGCCACCGCCTGCGAGACCACGCCGATCTCGTCACCGCGCTCGGCGGTCCTGAATTCGACACTTGTGTCGCCGCCGGACAGGCGCGCGGAATCGCTCACCAGCTCGACGATCGGACGGGTGATGGAGCGCGCAACCAGGATCGCAATCACTGTGGCGAGCGCAAGCCCCGCGGCGAGCAGGATCCATTGCAGCAGCAGCAACCGCTCGACCGCGTCGGCCACATTGCGGGCGTCGTCGGCGAGCTTCGACTGCTGGTCGCTCTTCAGACCGCCCGAGCGCTTGCCATCGGCGTCCTTGCGGCCGTCGAGCAGATCGAGGATGCGGGCAGCGCGCGGCGCGGCTTCGGTGGACAGGATGAAGACCGGCGTGTTCCATTGCGGCGTCTGGCGGATCGCGAAGATCTTCTGCGGCAGCGGGGTGAAGGCTTCGTTCGCCTTGACGATGGCCCGGTAAGCGGTCGCCTGCCGTTCGGTGAGCAGATCCGCCTGGGTGCCGACCGATGCGAGCGCGGCCCTGAAGGTCGCCAGCGGCTTTTCGAACTTGTCACGATCGGCGGCCTCGCCCGAGGCCACATACAGGCGCAATTGCGATCCCGCGGCGGCGAGATTGCCCCGCACGTCGGCAAAGGTCTTGAGCAGGCGCTTGCGCTGCGGCGTCGCCTCCAGCGCCTCCTCCTCGTCGATCATCGCGGTGATCTCGGCGAACATGGTCGCGATCAGCGGCGCGGCCTCCTTCGCCAGGAGCTCGCTCGCCGGATAGGCCGATGGGGTGAAGGCAGCGAGCTCGGCCTTGTCCTGGGCCTGGCGGAATTCCGCCATCAGCGCCTTGGCTTCGCTCCAGTTGGACTTGTTCTGCGGGTTGGAAAAGCCCTCCGCCATGCGGTCGACTGCGGCGGCCGTGCGATCGAGCTCGGCCCAGACGGCGGCCCGGTCGCGCTTGCCCTGCGCGTCGCCCGTCAGCAGGTAGCCGCGCAGCGTCGAAAGCGTGGAATAGAGATTGCCGACGAGCTCTGTGCTGGCAATCGCGACCGGCGCACGCTGGTCCACGACCGCCCTGATCCGCGACGAAATGTCCGAGACGGCGGCAACGGTGTAGACCACGGTCGCCGCGAGCAGGCCACAGATCAACGCAAAGCCGCCGAGCAGCCGGGTGCGAATTCCGGTGTTCGCGATCGATTTGAACATGAGAGGTCTCGTGCTGATGGCCGGTTGGGGGGACGGCTTCGTCGGTTGCCAGAATGCGGAAATTGAATGCGCGAAATACGTTCGGAAACTATCGTAGATTGTAATCCACGGCCTTTAATCCATCGTGAAGGCCGAGGTTCCGTACAACTACGGCGAGAGTAATATCTCTAGTTTCTGAAACGGGTTACGGTACTCGGAGCCGAAATTTGAACTCATATGCACGCAAGAGTGCGTATGGTGATCGACGGCCTTGGCTTCCCGGCACGCCATGGAAAGGCAATCGCGGCAGACGCGAGGCGCTTGCGGCGCAGCCAGAATCCGCGCAACAATTTCGCATTTGTTGCTTTGATTTGAGGTCGCGGGAACGTGCCATGCGACCCGGAGGAATTGACGTGGCCAACATCCTGATCGTGGATGACGACCCGGCCGTCCAACTCACGATCCGGCTGCTCCTGGAGAGGGCCGGTCATCACGTCACCGTCGCGGGCGATGGCCGCAAGGGACTTGCGCTGTTCGGAGCCAGCCGGTTCGACCTCCTGTTTCTCGACATCTTCATGCCCGGCATGGATGGGCTGGAGACGATGCGTCACATCCGGGTGCTGGCTCCGGCCATTCCGATCATCGTCATTTCCGGCCGCTCGATCACGCCGGATGCCTATGCGGAGCCGGACTTCCTGAAGATGGCGACCAAGCTCGGCGCGGTGGCAAGTTTGCAAAAACCGTTCCGGCCCGACGCCCTGCTCGCCGCGGTCGATGGCTGCCTGAAAGCAGGCGAGCCGGAGGGGTCCGATGTCAGCTCCGGCCACCGATGACGGGGGCGCCGCTGCTCCAGGCCAGACCAGGCGCGGTCATCCGGGAAGCCCTGCGAACATCCGCTTGACCCTCGCAACGCGGCTAGCGATCGCGATGATCCTGCTGGTGGCGGTCACCGTGGCCGCAGTCGGATGGCTCGGCTTTCGCAACACCACGCAAGCGGTGATTCCGCGCGTCCTGGAGCGGGTCGGGGCCCAATCGCGCCTGCTCGCGGCCAATCTGGAATCCTATGTTGCCGGGGCCCGCGGCGATTTGATCGGCTATCGCTCTGCCGCGGCGATCAACGGCCTGATCCGCGCTCACGTGGCCGGAGGAATTGACCCTTCAGACGGCGTCTCGGAGCAAACCTGGCGCGGGCGTATCGCCACGCGGCTCGCGGCCGAGATCGAGGCCAAACCCATCTACGGGCAGTTTCGAATCATCGGTCTCGACGACGATCAGCGCGAGCTGGTCCGCGTCGACCGCTCTGGCCCGAATGGAACGGCACGGATCGTCCCCAGCGGCGAACTGGAGCGCAAGGGCGAACGAACGTACTTTGAGGACACTATACGCCTGGCGCCGGGCGAGATTTACGTTTCACCGATCGATCTCGCGACCCGCCAGGGAGGCACCACCGCCCTGCACGTTCCGACGCTGCGGGTCGCAACGCCGCTGTTCACGCCGGATGGCAAGCCGTTCGGGATCATCATCGCCAATATCGACATGCGTCCGTCGCTCGACCGCCTCCGCGCGACATCGACCTCGGGGGGCGAGATCTACGTCGTGAATTCGCGCGGCGACTATCTCGTTCATCCGGATCGCACGCGAGAATTCGGCGCATTGCATGATCGTCCCAACGACTGGCGCAAGGACTTTCCGTATTTTGGTGCCTTGACCGGTACGCTGGAGGGATCCACGCGCCTCATGACCGACGGGTCGGGCCGGCCGAGCGGGGCGGCGATCGCGCCGGCGCTGCTCGTGGGCAAAGAATGGGTCGCAATCATCGAGACGATCCCCGCGCCGGTGTTCGGCCTCGTACCGGCGGCGATTCAAAGAACGTCCTTACTGGTCGGTATCCTCGCTGTCCTCGCCGCGGCCTTACTCGCGGTGCTGCTTGCGCGCTCGCTAACTCGTCCGATCGGTCGCCTGACCGCGGCGGTGGAGGCCATCGGCAACGGACGGCCAGCCGACATTCCCGTCGATGCGAGCGGCGAAACGGGGGTGCTGGCGCGGGCTTTCGCCCAGATGGTCGAAGAGACGCGGGCGAAAACGGCAGCGCTCCAACGCGAGATCGAGGAGCATCGCCGCACCGAGGCCGCACGAAGCCATCATGCGGCACGCGAGCAATTGTTCAGTGCCGCCGTCGAATCATCCGACGATGCGATCGTGATGCAAACGCTCGACGCCATCATCACGGGCTGGAATCCGGCAGCCGAGCGGCTCTATGGCTATTCGGCGAGTGAGGCGATCGGGAAATCCACCGCGATCATCGTGCCGCCCGGCCGGCGCGAGCATGGCAAGGGCTATCTGGCGCGGATCGCGCGGGGCGAACCGATCGAGCGGTTCGAGACGGTGCGCCTGCGCAAGGACGGCACGCCGGTCGAAATCTCGCTCAGCCTCTCGCCGATCAGGGGGCCGTCCGGCGAGATCATCGGCGTCTCCGGGACCGCGCATAGTCTCACCGAGGCGCGGCGGGCCGAGCGGCAGCTGCAGCAGCAGCTCGAAGAGCGTCGGCAGATCTTCGACACCTCGCAGGATCTGATCATGGTCATGGACCCGCGGGGCCATGTCGCGCAGATCAGCCCGAGCAGCGAGACCATTCTCGGCTACCGGCCGGACGAGATGATCGGCCGCAGCGGCGCGGACTTCATTCATCCCGACGATCTGGCTCAATCGCGCGAAGACATGCGCGCGCTGCGGCGCGGCGAGCGCCCCAAGCTCGGCGACACCCGCTGCTTCCACAAGAACGGACACGAGGTCTGGCTGTCCTGGCTCGGCAACTGGTCCGAGCAGGCGCAGCGCTTCTTCTTCGTCGGACGCGACATGACGGAAGCGCGGCTCGCGCAGGAATCGCTGCGCGAGAGCGAGCGGCTCGCCCGAAACATCGTCGAGACCTCGCTCGACGCCTTCATCCAGACCGACGAGACCAGCAGCATCCTGAACTGGAACTCGCAGGCCGAGCAGCTGTTCGGCTGGCGCCGCGAGGAGGTGCTCGGCAAGAGCACGATCGACCTGATCGTCGCCGAGAGCGAACGCGACAGGGTCAGGACTGGCCTGAAGCAATTCCTGGAGAACGAGGACGGCAGAACGCTGAACCGCCGCCGCGAGCTGATGTGCCTCCGCCGCGACGGCAAGGAATTCAAGGCCGAGCTGAGCGTCACCGCGCTGAAGCGCCGCGAAGGCCTGCTGTTCAACGTCTTCTACCGCGACCTCACCGACAAGATCGCCGCCGAGGAGCGCATCCGCCATGCCGAGAAGATGGAGGCGGTCGGCCAGCTCACCGGCGGCGTGGCGCACGATTTCAACAACATCCTCACCGTCATCACCGGGACGATCGAGATTCTCGCAGAAGCCGTCGAGAAGGAGCCGCAGCTTGCGGCCATCACGAAGATGATCGACGAGGCCGCCGCGCGCGGCGCCGATCTGACCCAGCACCTGCTGGCCTTCGCGCGCAAGCAGCCGCTCCAGCCGCGCGAGATCGACATCAACTCGCTGGTGGTCGACACCGCGAAGCTGTTGCGACCGACGCTGGGCGAGCAGATCCAGATCGAATCGGTGTTCGAGGACGAGAATTGCGTCGCGATCGTCGATCCCAACCAGCTCACCACCGCGATCCTCAACCTCGCGCTCAATGCCCGCGACGCCATGCCCAGCGGCGGCAAGCTGATCGTCGAGACCGGCGTCGCCTATCTCGACGAGGTCTATGCCAGCGGCAACGACGTCCGTCCCGGCCATTACGTGCTGATCGCCGTGAGCGACACCGGCTCCGGGATCCCTGCGAACATGCTGCCCAGGGTGTTCGATCCCTTCTTCACCTCGAAGGGGCCGGGCAAGGGCACCGGGCTCGGGCTGTCGATGGTCTACGGCTTCATCAAGCAGTCCGCAGGCCACATCAAGATCTACAGCGAAGAAGGCCACGGCACCACGATCAAGATGTACCTGCCGCCCGGCACGACGCCGACAGCCATCGGCGAGGGCGTGACGCCGGCGACGATCGAGGGCGGACACGAGACGATCCTGGTGGTCGAGGACGACCGGCTGGTGCGCGACTACGTGCTGGCGCAGCTGCATGCGCTGGGTTACGTCACCTTGCAGGCCGCGAACGCGGCGGAGGCGCTCGCGATCGTTGCCGCCGGCAAGCCGTTCGACCTGCTGTTCACCGACGTCATCATGCCCGGCAAGATGAACGGACGGCAACTCGCCGACGAACTGATGAAGACACGCCCCGATCTCAGGGTGGTCTACACGTCAGGCTATACCGAGAATGCGATCATCCATCACGGCCGGCTGGATTCCGGCGTCCTGCTGCTGGCCAAGCCCTATCGCAAATCGGATCTCGCGCGGATCATCCGCAAGGCGCTGAGCGCTTGATTGCTCTTGTGTCCCGGACAAGGCGCAGCGTGCAACGCTGCGACGCAGAGCCGGGACCCAGAACTGTCAGCGGTGAGTTTGGAGAGATGGGCCCCGGCTCAGCAGCGCATCATTGCATGATGCGCTGCGTCCGGGGCACGAGACCATTTACGACGCGCGCTGCGCCGCGGTCATCACGATGCGGATCAGATCGGCGGCGTTGCGCGCGCCGAGCTTCTTCATGATGTTGGCGCGGTGATCCTCGATGGTGCGCGGGCTGATGCCGAGGGTGCGGCCGGCTTCCTTGTTGGACGCACCGGAGGCGAACTGCTCGAGCACCTCGCGCTCCCTGCGCGTCAGCGGCTCACGTCCGGGGAAGTGCAGCGAGCCGAATTTCGGCGAGGCGTTCTCTGCCTGCCTGCGCGCATAGGCGCCGATCGCCTCGTCGAGCCGGCCGACGATTTCGCTGCCGCGGAACGGCTTCTCGATGAAGTCCAGCGCGCCGCTCTTGATCGCGCCCACCGCCATCGCGATGTCGCCCTGCCCGGAGATCATGAAGATCGGCGCCGGATAATCCTCGCCGTGCAGCTCCTTCAGAATGTCGAGGCCCGACTTTCCGGGAATGTTCACGTCGAGCAGGATCGCAGCCGGTGTACGGTTTCGCGCGACGGAGAGCAGCGCTGCGCCGTCCGCAAAACAGATCACCTCATAGCCCGCCGCCTTCAACACCATCGACAGGGTGTCGCGAACGGCAGGGTCGTCGTCGACCACGAAGATTTCACCGCGAGAGCTTTGTTCGGCCATGTGCCACATCCAGTTGGCATGAAGGACTCGCGTGCGCGCCAACCGTTATGGCGTTCGGCGCGGATTCGGCCCACCCGTATTTGTACGGGACATGGACTTAACGCACAAGTAGCGGCAGGGTGCCTAATTGCGGGGTACGGAGAATATCCATGCTAAATTTCGCTGGCACACCCCGCTCATCGCGATGCCTGAAACTGACAGCCGCCAGTTGATCGCTGCCGATCTTCGCGCCCTGATTACGCGGATCGAGAGCAGCATGCGCCTGATCGACGCAGCCATGTTGGAAGCTGGCCTGTCGGAAATGGGGCTGGCCCACGACGATAACGGCGATCCGGCCGGTTCCGCCGACATTTTCGTGCTCGACGACGTCACGCCGCGCTATGCGACGGCGAGCGCCGCTCTCAACGCCTGCCGGGCGGGCCTTGGCCACGCCCTGCAATGCCTCACGGAATCCGGCAGCCCGGCATGAATCGCGATCAGCGCGGCGCAGCGGCCGCATGGCAGCTCCGCGGCCTAGGCGCGGTGCCGTTCCACGATCGCGTCCGTGGCGACACCACCCCAGGTATGGATCGCGGGAAGGCCCATCGCGGTCTTACCGAGATTGGCGAGGCTGATGCGCAAGGCCGCGAGGTCGAGCGGCTTCGGCAGGCTCTGGAGCTCGATCCCGACGGACCGGGCGAAGATGCGGGCAGCGCTGCGACGCTTGCCGTCCATGCCGCTGATGACGATCACGGCGCCACCGAACTTCGCCGCCGCCATCTCGCGCAGCACGTCGATGCCGTCGCCATCCTCCAGCACGAGATCGAGCGTCACGCAGTCGAAGCGCGCGGCGCGGAGCTTCTCGATCGCATCCGCCACTGAGGGCGCCACGGTGACTTCGTGGCCGGCCTGCTTGGCGGCGACCGTGATCAGGCTGCGCTGCGTGGCGTCGTCATCGACCACCAGGAGCTGAAGCGCACGCCGCTCGGCGCCGTCGGGCAGGTTTGAGGGGATGGGGGAAAGAGAACTTCTGGGCATTTCAGTATCCTGAGATTGGGACCAACAATGGATACACGCTTCGCGCTTAGGCCACGTAAAGTTCCTGGCGCGAATTCATTCGGATGTTTTCAGAAAATGCGAAGCAACGGGCCGGAAAAGACGGCGACGGATGCGGGCAGATCACGCCGCTTCGTCGCGGCCGCCGGCTGCGCCGCGCTTCTTCCTGTTCTTGCCGCGCAGGAACTGAATGTCCATCTCGGCGCCGTTGACGCGGACCAGCTCGCAGCGGCGATAGGCGAGGCCCGTGGACGACAACAGCAGGAAGAACTCTTTCAGGTTCAACCCCTGGATCGAGCCTTCCACCGTGAGGATGGCGTCGGTATCGGAGATCGCGTTGAGCTTGCAGTCGCGGCGCCAGGTGCCGTCGATGGCCATGATGCAGACATCGTAGCCGCGACTGAAAGTCACGCGTTCCGTACCCTTGCCATCCTCGGCCATGTCTATCGTCCTGCCATGGCCGCCATGCGCGGCGCCGCGCCGGCGAGAGCCGGCTTGGCAGCTGCGACACGCGGATCGTTCGGCTTGTAGAGGCCGCGCCGCTCCGGAATCGGCCGGAACGTATCGGTCAGGCCGACCACGGTTTCGGCCGCACCCAACACCAGGAAGCCGTCGGGCTCGATCTGGCGCGCCAGCCGGTTGAAGATGTTGATCTTGGTGTCCTGATCGAAATAGATCAGCACGTTGCGGCAGAAGATGACGTCGAAGGTGCCGAGCTGCGCGAAATCGTGCAGCAGGTTGAGCTGCCGGTGCTGGATCATCGCCCGCAATTCGGGATTGACCTGCCAGGTCTCGCCGGTCTGCTTGAAATATTTCATCAGCATCTGGATCGGCAGGCCGCGCTGCACCTCGAACTGGCTGTAGATTCCGGCCTTGGCCTTCTCCAGCACCTCCTGCGACAGATCGGTCGCGATGATCTCGATGCGCCAGCCGGTGAGGGCCGCGCCCATCTCCTTCAGGCACATCGCCAGCGAATAGGGCTCCTGCCCGGTCGAGCCGGCGGCGCACCAGATCCGTATGCTGCGGCGAGCGGCCCGCGCCTTGATGATCTCGGGCATGATGGTGTCGCGGAAATGATCGAACGGGACCTTGTCGCGGAAGAAGAAGGTCTCGTTGGTGGTCATGGCTTCGACCACGTCGGTGATCACCGTGCGCGAGCCGCCTTGCAGCTTCTGCACGAGATCGCCGATGCCGGAGAGTCCGGCCTTGCGGGCCAGCGGCAGCAGGCGGCTTTCGATCAGATATTGCTTGTCTGCGGAAAGATCGAGACCGGAATTGTCCTTTAGGAACTTACGCAGATACTCATACTCGGTCGGGGTCACGGATGGCCTCTTCGAAGCTGCACTGGAACACTCTGGCCCGAATATTCAGGCCAGACACACTCAGACCATGGCTTGTCCGACCGGGATCAAACCAACTTCAGCGAACTTGTCGGCGATGATGTCTTTGTCGAAAGGCTTCATGATGTACTCGTTGGCGCCACCGCTGAGCGCCTGAGCAATATGAGCCACATTGTTCTCGGTGGTGCAGAACACCACCTTGGGCTGGTCGCCGCCGGGCAGGCGGCGCATGTGGCCCATGAATTCGAAGCCGTCCATCACGGGCATGTTCCAGTCGAGCAGCACCGCATCGGGCAGCTGCCGCTGACAGATCTCGAGCGCCTTCGAGCCGTCCTCGGCCTCGGTAACTTCGAATTCCAGGCCTTCCAGGATCCGGCGGGCGATCTTGCGCACCACGCTGGAATCATCAACCACCAAGCACGTCTTCATTTTGGTTCTCCGGCTTTGATGTTTCGTTGGCTCATGCAGCCATCTGCACTTTGGTTTCAAGCTCGAGGACGCGATCGACGTCGAGGACGACCATGAGCTGGCCGTCGAGGCGATGGACGCCGCCGGCGAGCTTGGCCATGCGAGGATCGAGGTTGACGGGGTTTTCTTCCATGCCGGCTTCGGGCAGGCGAAGGACCTCGCCGATCTGATCGATCAGCAGGCCATAGGATT
>NZ_PTFE01000046.1:0-61574 GCF_002936975.1 Bradyrhizobium sp. AC87j1 | reverse complement strand
CACCGCGCAAATCCATTGCTGACATCTCACTCCACGGCATGGACGGCCTCCCGAATCGGACCAATCCAGCCAATGTTGATGTGTCAGCTATGTCTCCGAACACCCGTCAGTGATCTGTCCGGGCTAAACACTTGTCCCGGCCATCCACGCCTCACCTCGCATGACGAAGAACGTGGATGCCCGGGACAAGCCCGGGCATGACGGCCTCATAGACGTCGGCGTGGGAGGTCAGCTGCGAGACGTAAAGCGCTAGATCAGCTTCCGCTGCGCCAGGTTCTTCATCAGCGCACCGATGCCGAAGGTCCAGGGCTCGCATTCGTCGCTGGTGCGCATGCGGTTGACGAGCTTGCCGAGCTGGGGCGCTGCGATCGTGACGATATCGTCCCGCTTGTGGGTGAACCCCTGCCCCGGCGCATCGCGATCCTTGACCGGCGCGAACATCGTGCCGAGGAACAGCACGAAGCCATCAGGATATTGATGCACCTTGCCGATGGTCTGCTCGACCAGATCGATCGGATCACGGCTGATCTTGCTGATCGAGGAATGGCCGTCGAGAACGAAGCCGTCCGCCCCCTTCACGTTCAGGCTGATGTCGAGCTTGCGCGCATCGTCGAGCGTAAAACTGTCGTCGAACAGGCGCAGCAGCGGTCCGATCGCGCAGGAGGCGTTGTTGTCCTTGGCCTTCGACAGCAGCAGCGCCGAGCGTCCTTCGAAGTCGCGCAGATTGACGTCGTTGCCGAGCGCGCCGCCGACGATCTTGCCGCGGCTCGACACGAACAGCACGAGCTCCGGCTCCGGGTTGTTCCAGGTCGATTTCGGATGCAGGCCGGCATCCATGCCGGTGCCGACCGAGGACAGCGTCGGCGCCTTGGTGAACACTTCGGCATCGGGACCGATGCCAACCTCGAGATATTGGCTCCAGGCGTTCTGATCGATCAGGACCTGCTTCAGATGCATCGCCTGGTCGGAGCCCGGCTTGAGCTTTGACAAATCGTCGCCGATCAGCCGCGTCACCTCCTTGCGGATCGCTTCGGCCGAGGCCGGATTGCCCTTCGCCCGCTCCTCAATCACGCGCTCCAGCATCGAAATGGCAAAAGTGACGCCGGCAGCTTTCAGCGTCTGCAGGTCCACGGGCGCAAGCAGCCACGGCTTTTGGCGATCGCGCTGATCCGGCGCCGTGTTGGCCACGATGGCGTCGAGATCGCCGATGCGCTCGCCCTTGGTCAGGCTCAGCGCCTTGGCCGGATTGTCTTCTTCGCAGAGCGCGCTGATGGTCAGAAATCTTGCGGTGACGTCGAACACGCCGTCGCCACGGACGGCGACCACGGCCGGACCGTTCGCCTGCGGCAGCCAGACGCGGCCGGCGAGTGTGCCGCGTGTTCCGTCCTCAGGGAGAAGGTCTTTCACCGTCAATGTCGTCATGGCCGCGCCCTCGCTGTTTCTCGGATCAGCCGCAGCCGATCACATTGGCGAAAACCAATAAACGTCTGGCGGGGGAAGTCCAGAGAGCGCACCCTTACTTGAACCAATGCACCAGTGCGATGCTGATGCCGAGCAGCAGCATCAGCGACAGCGTCACCGCGGCCGTCACCCGCCCGCCGACATTGGCGAGCACGCGTACGTCGACGCCGAGACCGAGGGCCGCCATCGACACCACGGTGAGAAAGCTCGTGATCTTGGTCACCGGACCAACCACCGTCCCCGGCACAATTTCGAGGGAACGCAGCGTCGCCAGCGCCAGAAAGCCGAGGATGAACCAGGGCACCAGGCGGAAGAAGCCAACATGGGTCTTCTTGGCATCGCTCTGCCAGCGCGAGGCGGCGAGCGACAGGCCGACCACGACCGGCCCGAGCATCAGCACACGCATCAGCTTCACGAGCGTGCCGATCTGTGTCGAGACGAGCCCGGCCGGGACCGTCGCGGCCAGCACCTGCGGCACCGCATAGACCGTGAGGCCGGCGAGGATGCCGTATTGCGTGGCAGACAATTGCAACAGCGGAATCAGCAGCGGCAGGCCGAGCACCATCATCACGCCGAGGATCGCGGTGAAGGAGATCGAGGAT
Organism: Bradyrhizobium sp. AC87j1; assembly: GCF_002936975.1. Lineage (NCBI taxonomy): Bacteria > Pseudomonadati > Pseudomonadota > Alphaproteobacteria > Hyphomicrobiales > Nitrobacteraceae > Bradyrhizobium > Bradyrhizobium sp. AC87j1. The sequence continues at coordinate 59,511 of NZ_PTFE01000046.1, read as the reverse complement.
GCGATCTCGTCATTGTTGGCGCCGATGATCGGGGCCACGGCGGCAATCGCCGAATTGCCACAGATCGAGTTGCCGCAGGCGATCAGGATCGACAGCCGCGTCGACAGGCCCAGCATCCGGCTGATGCCAAAGGAGACGCAGAGCGCAATCACCACGACGGCTGCGATCGACGCCAACAGCGCGACGCCGGAGGCCGCGATGGCGGCGAAGCTGATCGAGGCGCCCAGCAGCATGACCGCGACTTCGAGGAGCTGTTTTGCGCTGAAGGCGATGCCGGCCTGCCAGCGCGGCGCGGGTTTCCAGAAGCTGCGCAGGGCCATCCCGAGCAGGATCGCCATCACCAGCGCCTCGACATAGGGATGCTCGAAGACGCCGAGCTCCGCCCGTTCGAGCAGGGCCGAGACACCGGCGACGGCGATACAGAGGAGGATGCCCGGAATCAGCGCGAAAATACGGCTCGCGGCGGTGGTCGGTTTGGCATCGGCCGGGCTGGATGCTTGATTCTGCGACACAAATCTCTCCCAGGGGAGAAAGATTTATACGCAGCGCCGGTTCATTGGGGAATAAGTTTTCGACATATCAGGGCCGAGGGAAGTTCTGTCCTCAACCCGGAATAACGGCCTCAGAAGATCAGGCTCTTGGCGAGCGAGGCCACACGGCTGAACCCGTCGTAGACGCCGGGTTCGAAGAACGCCGCACGCGCGAGCACGATTCCGGCCACGAGCGACCAGAACAGCCCGGTGCCGACCCGCAACAGGAGCTTTGACGCGCGCGACTTCGGCTGGGCATCCGTCGCGGACACCAACTGCTCGCCAAAGGGCTCAAATCCAGTGCGTTCCATAGCAGCCAATCCATCAATTCGTGGCTGAAATGTCGTCTTTTCGACCCCAAACAGCAATGGAAGCGATTGGCTTTTTTGGTTCTCCGCGGGGAAACTCCTTCCGCCGGAATGACCCCGGACAACCGTTTTCTTCTTCGGGCCTATTCGGGCACCGCCGGCCCGGCTCAGAGGGCCAGATAACGCCGGCGGATCGCCTCATTGGCTTTCAGCTCGTCGATGCCGGCGGCGTAGACGATCTGGCCCTTGTCGATGATCGTGGCGTGGCTCGCGAGCCCAAGGCAGAAATGCATGTTCTGCTCGGCGATCAGCACGGTTGATCCGATGCTTCGAAGCTGCCGCAACAGCTCGCCGATCCGCTGCACGATGATGGGCGCGAGCCCCTCGCTCGGCTCGTCCAGCAGCAACAGCGCCGGATTGCCCATCAGCGTGCGCGCGATGGCCAGCATCTGTTGCTCGCCGCCGGAGAGACGCCCGGCAATGCGATGGCGCAGCGGCTCCAGCAGCGGGAAGACCTCATAGATGCGCTTGATCGGCCATTCGTCCTGCCCCTCCGGCCCCCTCTTCTTCCCGATGACGAGATTGTCCTCGACGGTGTGCTCCGGAAAGATCTGGCGATCCTCCGGCACGAAGCCGAGACCGGCGCGCGCAATATGATGGGGCTTCCGGCCGGAGATCAGAGCACCGCGCAGGCTCACCCTGCCCCGCCGCGGCGGCGCCAGCCCCATGATCGCCTTCATGGTCGTCGATTTGCCGGCCCCGTTGCGACCCAGCAGCGCCATGGTCTCGCCCTGCCGCACCGAGAGGCCGACGCCGAACAGGATCTGGCTGGTGCCGTAGTAGACGTCGAGATCGGCGACTTCGATGACGACGGCGCTCATGCGGCGGCTCCCGCATGTTCGGTGCCGAGATAGGCCTCGATCACGGCACTGTTGTTGCGGATCTCGTCGGGCGTGCCGGTCGCGAGAATGCGGCCATAGCAGAGCACGACGATTTTGGGCGCGATCTTGAACACGATGTCCATGTCGTGCTCGATGAAGACGACGGTGATCTTCTGAGTGTCCCAGAGCTCGCGCACCTTGTCGATCATGCGCCAGCGCTCTTCCGGCCCCATGCCGGCGGTGGGCTCGTCCAGCAGCAGCACTTTTGGTTCGAGCACCAGCGCAAGGGCAATATCGAGGAGTTTCTGATCGCCGTGTGACAGCGTCGCGGCCGTGCGGTGGCGTTTGCCGGCAAGGCCGAGCAACTCCATCACATGCTCGGCGCGGTCGCGCGTCTCCGCCAACGGAAAGCGCTTGTGCAGCACCGCGGACGAACGCTGGTCGGCGCTGACGGCAGCCAGCATGGTCTCCTGCACCGTCAGCGATTTAAAAATGCTCGCCACCTGGAAGGCGCGGCCGATGCCGTGACGGACGATCTCCGGGGGCGAGCGGCCGGCGAGATCGACACCGTCGAGCAGCACCTCGCCGGCGTCAGGCTTCAACGCGCCGGTGATTAAATTGAAGAACGTGCTCTTGCCGGCGCCGTTCGGGCCGATCACCGCGGTGAGCGAACCGTCGGGGAAGTCGAGCGTGACGTCGTTGGTTGCCTTCACGCCGCCAAAGGACTTTGCAAGGTTGCGGATCTCCAGCATCGCTAACGCCCCTCGCCTGCGTCGCGCCGCTGCGAAAACCACTCGGCGACGAAATCCAGCAGGCCTTTGCGCAGGCCCAGCGCGAAGAACAGGATGACGACCCCGAGCACGATGCCATGGTACTCGGTGAACCGCGTCACGGTGTCGTTGAGCAGCAAGAGCAGCACGGTGCCGACCATCGGCCCGAGGAAGGTCGAGACGCCGCCAAGCATGTTGATGAAGATGCCCTCGCCCGAGATGGTCCAATAGGCGAATTCCGGATAGGCGCCGGAGACGAACAGCGCCATCACCATGCCCCCCATCGCCGCGAACAGCGCCGCCAGCACGAACACGGTGAGTTTTGCGCGCCAGACGTCGATACCGAGGAAGCTCGCGCGCGCGGCATTGTCGCGGATCATGCGCAGGGTGTAGCCGAATGGCGATTGCGCGATCTGGCGCATCCCGAGCAGGCCGAGGATCAACAGCGCGCAGCTCGCAATGTAGAGATGGACGTGGTTGGAAAGATCGATGCCGAGAAAGACGGGTCGCGGAATGCCGCCGCGCAAGCCCTGGTCGCCGCCGGTGAACGAAGCCCAGGACAGGATGGTCGAATGGATCAGCATCTGGAAGGCGAGCGTGACGAAGGCGAAATAGATCTCCTTCAGCCGCACGCAGATCGCGCCGATGACGGCCGCGATCACCGCCGTGATCGCCAACGTCGCCACGAAGGCGACCGGAATGGGCACGCCGAGCTTCTGCATGATCAGGCCGAAACTGTAGGCACCAAGGCCGAAGAACATGCCGTGGCCGAACGAGGTCAGGCCGGTGTAGCCGACCAGGAGGTTGAGCGAGGTCGCGAACAGCCCGTAGGCGGAGCAGCGGATGACGAAATCGAGCAGCGCCTTGCTGCCCGTCAACAGCGGCAGGCTCGCCAGCACGGCAAAGGCGACCAGCGCGATCAGGACGTCGCGATAGCGTTGCAGCACCGAGCCACCGCGCACGGGTGCCAGCCCTTGCGCGCGTCCGGCCTCCAGCTCGGTCATGCCGCCTCCTTGCCGAACAGGCCGGTGGGTTTCGAGACCAGCACGATCACCATGAACAGATACATCAGGCCTTCCGTGAACAGGGGAAAGCCGAGCGAGCCGAACGAGCGGATCAGGCCGAGCAGCAGCGCTCCGATGAGGGCGCCCAGGATCGAGCCCATGCCGCCGATCACGGTGACGATGAAGGATTCGATCAGCACCGAGAATCCCATGCCGGGCGTGAGCGAGCGCACCGGCGCGGCGAGCGCGCCGGCGAGTCCCGCAAGCATGCCGCCGAGCGCGAACACGCCGCCATAGATCAGGCCGGTGTTGATGCCGAGCGCGGACACCATGCCAGGATTTTGCGCGGCGGCCCTGATCACCTTGCCGATCCGGCTGCGCGACAGCCCGATGCCGAGCACAATGGCCGCGACAAGCGCAACGCCGATCAGCAGCAGATAATAAGGCGGCACCACGCCGCCGGCGATGAACAGCGGCATCACCTGGAACGCGGAAGGCATGCCCATCGACTTGAATTCGGGCCCCCAGATCAGGCGCACGACATCGTCGAAGATCAGCACGAAGGCGTAGCAGACGAGGAGCTGCATCAAGACGTCCGCGCCATAGACGCGGCTCATGAAGACGCGCTCGAAGATCAATCCGAGAATGGCGGTGCCGGCCGCGCCCGCCAGCATCGCGAGTGCGAAGCTCCCCGTGAGCTGATAGGCGGTCATCGCGAAATAGGCGCCGAACATGTAGAAGGCGCCGTGGCTGAAATTGACCACCTTGAGCACGCCGAAGATCAGCGTCAGCCCGACCGCGACCAGGAACAGCAGCATGCCGATGATGAGGCCGCTGGTGGTCTGCGTCACCAGGCAGGCGGAGCTGGAGAGGCAGCCGGCAAGCGCGTCGAGATCCACGAGAGCACTTTCATTGTCGGGCGCCTGACAGGGCGCGAAAAACCAAACGAAAGCGGCGAAGACGGTCGCCCGTCTCCGCCGCACATCAGATCAGGTGTAACCCTTGCTCTTCTTCCACTCGGCCTCGAGCTCGAAGATCGTCTTCCAATCGCCGGCCTTGACCTCCGGCACATACGGCTCCTGCGGGATCGTGGTGCCCCAGCCGATGGCGTAGCCGACCAGCGTGTGATCGTCGCCGCGCATCGTCACGGTGCCGTCGGCACCGAACGGGCACTTGATGGTGAGGCCCTTCAATGCCTGCGCGATCTTCTTGCCGTCGACGGAGTTCGCCTTCTTTGCGGCTTCGGCCAGGAACATCACGGCGGTTGCGTTCTGCCACGACCAATTGGTCGGATACTCGTTGTGCTTCGCCTTGTAGGCATCGCCCCAGGCCGCGTTCTCCGGCGTGGTCGGAAAGGTCTTGATGTAACGGTTGCCGGAGTGGATGCCCTTGGGCAGGTTTTTCACGACGGTGAGCGCGGTGTAGTCGGCCATGTTGACCGCGAACACCTCCATCTGGCTGAACATCGCGTAGATGTTGGCCTGGTCGATATAGGAGGTGAGATCGCCGCCCCACAGGCAGGAATAAAGCGCCTGCGGTTTGGCTTGCAGGATCTTGGTCACGACCTCGGTGTAGTCGGGCTGGAACAGCTTTGGCCAGGATTCGCTGATGATCTCCACATCAGGCGCGAAACGCTTCAGATACAGCGTGAACTCGCCGGTGGTGTCGCGGCCATAGGCATAATCGGGCGAACAGGTCGCCCATTTCTTCAGGCCCTTGGTCTTCGCGATCGCGGCGGCGTAGCTGCCGCCGACGATGGAATCGTGGATGCCCTGGCGCACGCAGCGGAACGCGTTCGGGATGTGCTGCTTCGGATCAGCCGTCAGCGAGGACGCTTCCGAGCAGGTATGGATACAGAGCACGCCGAGGTCGCGCGCCACCTCATGCACCGCAAACGATCCGGAGGACGCCTCGCCGTCGAGCAGCAACTCGCAGCCATCGGTGTTGACGAGCTCGCGCGCGACGCGGGCGGCTTCCTGCGGCTGGCCCTTGGAATCGCGGATCACCATCTCGATCTGCCGGCCGGCAAGGCCGCCGGCGGCGTTGACCTTCTCGACTTCGAGCATGACCGCATTGCGCGAGGACGTACCGAGCTGCGCCACCCGGCCCGACAGGATCGTCGGCATGCCGATCTTGATGGTCTTGGCTTGCGCACGCGCCACCCACGGCGCGGCAACACTCATCGCACCGGCGCCCATCAGCGCCAGCGTTGAACGGCGGCTGATGCCCGGTGTGCGGGTCCTCGTCATTTTTCCCTCCCTCTGTCGGGTCGGCGTTTTCCTGGTCCCTTGCCGGAGATCGTCTCGTCTCCGTGTTCCCAAGGATTTCAGAGGGAGGGGGTGACGTCAAGCCAAACATGAACTATGAGTCAGAATTCAAAACAGAGGAAACGAGGCCGACAATTGGCCTGAAACCAGCGAAAATGATCAACCTGTCGAGCTTCATCGCCTTTCATGCCCGGCGCACGCCGGAGCGGTCTGCGCTGAAATATCGCGGCGAGGAGATTTCCTACGCGGCCTTCGACGCGCGCATCCGGAAAGCGGCCGGCTGGCTCGCCGCGCAGGGCATCAGCGTCGGCGACATCGTGGCGGTGCTGATGAAGAACAGCGCGGCGTTCCTGGAGCTCGTCTTCGCCACCAGCCATCTCGGCGCGGTGTTCTTGCCGATCAACTTCCGCCTCTCCCGCGACGAGGTCGGCTACATCGCCGGCAATGCTGGCGCACGGCTTCTGATCGTCGACGAGGAATTGGCTGCGAATGCCGCGGGCACTGGGATTGTCGTGCTCGACGAGGCTGCGCAGCAGAGCCTCACGCATCTCGCAGCCGATGTGCCGCCCGCGCCGATGCATGCCCGCGCACCATCGGACCTGATGCGGCTGATGTATACCTCGGGCACGACCGACCGCCCCAAGGGCGTGATGCTCTCTTACGATAATTTCTACTGGAAGTCCGCCGACCAGACGATCACGCTGGGGCTCAGCGCCGAGACCCGCCTTCTCGTCGTCGGCCCGCTCTATCACGTCGGCGCGCTCGACCTGCCCGGCATCGCCGTGCTCTGGCATGGCGGCTTCATCCACATCGAACGCAATTTCGAGCCGGAGACCGCGCTTGCGGCGATCGCCGAGGACAAGCTCAACGCGGCATGGTTCGCACCTGTGATGACCAGCGCGATGCTCACCTGCCCGACGCGTGAGCGTTATGACGTCTCCAGCCTGCAATGGGCCATCGGCGGCGGCGAGAAGACGCCGGAGCTGCGCATCCACGCCTTCTCCGAATATTTCCGCAATGCGCGCTACATCGATGCCTATGGCCTCACCGAAACCGTCGGCGGCGACACCTTCATGGAGGCCGGCCGCGAGATCGAGAAGATCGGCTCGACCGGGCGTGCGATTGCCCATGTCGAGATCGAGATCCGCGACGAGGACGGCAAGGTCGTGCCGGCCAACGTCAACGGCGAAATCTGCCTGCGCGGTCCCAAGATCACGCGCGGCTATTGGAAGGATCCGGACAAGACGGCCTCCGCCTTCTTCGGCGACTGGTTCCGCAGCGGCGACGTCGGCTATCTCGATGACGACGGCTTCCTGTATCTGACCGACCGCAAGAAGGACATGATCATCTCCGGCGGCGAGAACATCGCCTCCTCCGAGGTCGAGCGCGTCATCTATGAATTGCCCGAGGTGCGCGAAGTCGCGGTGATCGGCCTGCGCGACGCAAGCTGGGGCGAACGTCCGGTTGCGATCGTCGTGCTGGCCGAGGGCGCCAGGCTCGAGCTCCCTGCCCTCACCGAGCATTGCCGCGGGCGGCTCGCGAGCTTCAAGGTGCCGAAAGAGCTGATCATTCGCGACAGCCTCCCGCGCAACCCGTCTGGAAAAATTCTCAAGCGCGTGCTGCGCGCCGAACTGGAGACCGTGGCATGACGCAAGGCCCAGCCACCGCGAAGATCACAAAACTCAACCGCGTCGAGCGCAACGCCTGGACCAAGCAGAAGATCTTCGAGGCCGCCACCAAGGTCGTCGGCAAGCATGGCTATGCCGAAGCCTCCGTCGCCCGCATCACCGAACAGGCCGGCGTCGCGCAAGGCACCTTCTACAATCATTTCGAGAACCGCCAGGAGCTGCTCGACCAGCTGCTGCCGAAGATCGGCCTCGACATGGTCGAATTCATCCGCGCTCGCACCGGCACGGCGGATGCGGCGCGGCAGGAGATCGAGCGCTTCGCCGCCTTCTTCGACTTCATCCGCGAGGTGCCGGAATTTTTGCGCATCCTCAACGAGGCCGAATTCTTCGCACCCATCGGTTACCAGAAGCATCTCGATAACATCTCGATCGCCTATGTCCGTATCCTCCGCCGTGCGCGCCTTGCCGGCGCCATCGAGGATTTCAGCGACGAGGAGTTCGAGGCGATCGTCCACATGCTGATGGGCGCGCGCGGCTATCTCAGCCGCCGCTACTCCTACTCGGCCGGCGGCGTCACCGCCGTGCCCGAGCACGTCATCTCCGCCTATCGCAAGCTGATGACGCGCGGCCTCTTCACCGACTCCGGAGACCAGGACACGCCATGAACATCGAATCTCCGCACAGGCCGCTCGACCTTGCTTCGACCATCGCAGAGGGCGACATCCGCTGCCTCCTGATGGTGCTGGTGCACATGACGGGCGATGAGAAATGGCTTGCGCCGCCGTACTTGCCCAAGCGCGACATCCGCCTGATCCCCGATCCCGAAGCCGGCGTGCCCAAGGAAATCCAGGACGAAATCCGCGCCGCGGTGGTGAAGCTCTTCGCCAATGGCACGCCGAAGCCCGTCATCACTGATCCCGGCGACGAGCTGCTGCTGAAGATGATGCGCGCCTGTCTTGGCGAGAATGTCGCGCCGGAATACGCCCCGCTGATGCGCGAGGAGATGGGGTTTGTTGCGCGCGAGGCGCGTTGGACCGAGCAGCCGTCGAACGACAAGCTCGCGGAGCAGCACGTGCTGATCGTCGGCGCCGGCGTCTGCGCCATTGCGCTCGGCGTGGCGCTCGGCCATCTCGGCATTCCCTACACCATCGTCGAGAAGAACGCCGAGCTCGGCGGCACCTGGTGGATCAACCGCTACCCCGGCTGCGGCGTCGACACGCCGAACCACTCCTATTCCTACTCGTTCGGCTCCGGCAATGCATGGACCCGCTACTTCTGCCAGCGCGAGGAGTTGCTCGGCTATCTTCAGAAGGTCGCGGACGAATATGGCATTCGCAAGCATCTGCGCGTCAACACCGAGCTGACCTCGTCGCGCTGGGACGAAGGCAAGCGGCGCTGGATCTCGACGCTCAAGACCGAGAGCGGCGAGGAGACCTTCGAATCCACCGCGCTTGTCAGCGCGATCGGCCAGCTCAACGATCCCTCCCGCGCCCGCTTCAAGGGCGAGGACACATTCAAGGGAACGATCCTGCATTCGGCGCGGTGGTCGGATGACATCAACATCGACGGCAAGCATGTCGCCGTGATCGGCACCGGCGCAACCTCGATGCAGCTGGTGCCGTCGATCGCCGGCCGCGTCGCCTCGGTCACGGCCTATCAGCGCAGCGCGCAATGGGCGCGGCCGGTGAAGGGTTATGCCGATCCAATCAGCGAGGGCGCGCGCTGGCTGCTCGCGCATCTGCCGTTCTATGTGCAGTGGTACCGCTTCAACATGTTCTGGCGCTATGGCGATGGACTCTTGCCTTTCCTGCGCAAGGACCCGGCCTGGCCGCATCCCGAGCGTGCCGTCAACAAGGGCAACGACCGGCACCGCCAGGAGCTGACCGATTTCATCCTGTCGGAATTGCAGGGCCGGCCGGACCTGATCGAAAAATGCGTGCCGACCTATCCGCCCTACGGCAAGCGCATCCTGCTCGACAACAACTGGTTCAAGACGTTGACGCGGCCGAACGTGGAGCTCGTCACCGACGCAATCGACCATTTCGACCAGGGCGGCATCGTCACCGCCGACGGCAAGCACCGCCCCGCCGACGTCATCGTGGTCGCAACCGGCTTCAAGGTGACGGAAATGGCCGCCCGCCTCAACATCAGCGGCCGCGATGGCAAGGATTTGCGCCAGGCCTGGGCCAACGACAATCCGACCGCGTTCCTCGGCCTCACCGTGCCCGGCTTTCCGAATTTCTTCTGCATGCTCGGCCCCAACTCCGGCCCCGCGCATGGCGGCAGCGTGATCTTTCAGTCGGAATGCCAGAGCCGCTACATCTCCGCTTGTCTCGCCAGCATGATCGAGCACGACGTCGCCGCCATCGACGTCCGCCCTGATGTGCTCGACGACTACGTCCGCAAGGTCGACGCCGAGCACGAGACAATGATCTGGACCCATCCGGGCATGAGCACCTACTACCGCAATTCAAGTGGCCGCGTGTTTTCCGCGATGCCGTGGCGGTTCGTCGACTATTGGCGCATGACGCATGATCCGGATCTGGGGCAGTACAGGATGACGAGGGCGTAGCCTCTCGCCGCCTCGGAATTCACGGGTTAACCTCCCGTCCGACAAGGAGCGCCATACGTCCAAAGGGAGCGGTCCGTGCCCAAGCCAATCGTGCGCATCTACACCGACTACAAGAGCCCCTATGCGTTCGTCGCGAACAAGCGGCTGTTCGCGCTCGAAGAGACGCACGGCGTCGAGCTCGAATGGCTACCCTACACGCTGCGCGTCGCCGAATTCATGGGGACGGTCGAGGAGCGCACGCCGCATTTCTGGCGCAAGGTGCGCTACGCTATATGGACGCACGGCGCTATGCCAACGCTCAGGGACTCGTCATGAAAGGACCGCGTCGAATCTACGACGCGTTCTATTCCAGTGTCGGCATGCTGTTTGCGCAACGGCACGGCTTCTTCCGTGCGTATCACGACACGGTGTTTCGTCGCTTCTGGAGCCATGAGCTCGAGATCGACGACCTCGCCGCAGTCACTGACGTCATCACATCGTGCGGTGGTTCGGCGAGCAAGTTCGAAGCCTACGTCCACGGCCCTGCCCGCGCCGAGCACGACCGCATCATCGACGAAGCCGAAGCGCTAGGCGTCTTCGGCGTGCCCACCATGGTGTTCAACAGCGAGCTGTTCTGGGGCGGCGATCGCATCGACATGCTGATCGCGCGCATCGAGAACCCCGAGACGATCGAGGCCGCGCTCGGCAGCCACCATCGTAAGCCAGGGTAACTGCTACGCCGCCAGCCCAGTCTCCACCGGAGTAAACTCCAGCCCGAGGCTCTCCGCCACCGCCCTGTTGGTGATGCGGCCGCGATGGACGTTCAGTCCGTTGCGCAAATGCGGATTTTCCAGTACCGCGGCAAAGCCCTTGTTCGCGAGCATCAGGCCGAACGGCAGCGTCGCATTGTTCAGCGCCTGGCTCGACGTCACCGGTACCGCGCCCGGCATATTGGCGACGCAATAGTGCACGACGCCGTCGACCTCGTAGGTCGGGTCGGTGTGCGTGGTCGCGTGCGAAGTCTCGAAGCAGCCGCCCTGGTCGATCGCGACGTCGACCAGCACCGCGCCCGGCCGCATCGATTTCAGCATCGCGCGCGTGACCAGCTTGGGGGCGCTGGCGCCCGGCACCAGCACCGCACCGATCACGACATCGGCGGTGAACACCTCGTCCTCGACCGATTCGATGGTCGAGAAGCGGGTACGCACGCGTCCGGCAAAAAGATCGTCCAATTGGCGCAAGCGCGGGATCGAGCGGTCGATCACGGTGACTTCGGCACCGAGGCCTGCGGCCATGCGCGCCGCCTGCGTTCCGACCACGCCGCCGCCAAGCACGACGACGCGCGCCGGCTGCACGCCGGGCACGCCACCCAGCAGCAGGCCGCGGCCGCCTGCCGAGCGCTTGAGCGCGGCGCCGGCGGCCTCGATGGCGAGGCGGCCGGCGACTTCGCTCATCGGGGCGAGCAGCGGGAGGTGACCGTTCGCGTCCGTGACGGTTTCATAGGCGATCGCGGTACAGCCGGAGGCAAGCAGGCCTTTGGCCTGCTCCGGATCCGGCGCAAGATGAAGATAAGTGAACAGGATCTGGCCGTCCCGGAGCTGGGCCCATTCGCTCTTCTGCGGCTCCTTTACCTTCACGATCATGTCGGACTTGGCAAAGATGTCGCGGGCGCTCTCGGCAATTGTGGCCCCTGCCCGCCGATACACCTCGTCGGACGCGCCGATGCCGCCGCCGGCGCCGGTCTCGACCGTGACCTGGTGCCCGGCCGCGACATATTCACGAACCGCGCCCGGGGTGAGCCCGACGCGATATTCCTGCACCTTGATCTCCTTGGGCACACCGACGCGCATCTTCCGGGCTCCTTTGCCACCTTGATTCTGTTCCTCATCGTAGCGACGGGGCCGGTTTGGTTTCGTGCAAATATCCGCTAGTTTCGGTTGGCCCGCGCCGGTTTCCGGCGCCAAGCTGCCCTTTCACGCTGGAAACGAAACATTGGCCCTCGACCGGAAAGACCTCGCGATCCTCGCGGAACTCACGACCAATGCACGTGCCAGCCACACCGAGCTTGCCAACAAGGTGGGGCTCTCCAGCACGGCGTTGGCCCGGCGGCAGAAGGCACTGGAGGACGAGGGCTACATCCAGGCCTACCAGGCCGCACTCGATCTGGCCCAGTTCGGCCTCACCACCACCGTGTTGGTGCGCATCGCGCTGGAGAGCCAGAGCGACGACGCATTGAAGGCGTTCGAGGCGGAGGTGGTGAAATGCCCTTCCGTCGTGCGCTGCTTCCTGATGTCGGGAACCGACGACTACATCCTGATCGTGCTGGCCCGCGACATCCAGGATTTCGAGCGCATTCACCGCACCGAGTTGTCCCGCCTGCCGCGCGTCGCACGCGTGCAATCGAGCTTCGCCCTGCGCGAAATCGTCAACCGCGCGGTACCGACGGTGGTGTTCGGCGAAGCGAAGCGCTGACCTCGTCTATCCGGTCGGGAGAATCGGTCTGGAACCAAGCAACGCGTCATCCGTTGGGCGCTATCGGCCAGCGGCGGCAGCGCATTCTTGCGTCACTTCCACAATTTGCCTAGCTCGGCCTTTCCGCAAGGAATTAGGACATGGCCGACAGTACGATCCCCGAGCGCATTCTGATCAACCTCGTCGTCAATGGCGAAAGGCGCGCGCTTCAGGTCGTGCCGTGGACCACGCTTCTCGATGCGCTGCGTGACCGCCTGGAGTTGACCGGCACCAAGAAAGGCTGCGATCACGGCCAATGCGGCGCTTGCACCGTGCTGGTCGACGGAAGGCGGGTCAATTCCTGCCTGACCCTCGCGGTCATGAAGGATGGCGCCGAGATCACGACGATCGAAGGCTTGGCCAGGGACGGCACGTTGCATCCCCTGCAACAGGCCTTCATCGACCACGATGCCTTCCAGTGCGGCTATTGCACGCCGGGACAGATTTGCTCTGCCGCGGGCTTGTTGGCCGAAGGTCGGGCGCGCGATGCCGACGAGATCCGGGAGTTGATGAGCGGAAATCTCTGCCGCTGCGGCGCATATCCCAACATCGTGGCTGCGATCGAGCAGGCAATGAGCCGGTCATGAATAATTTTCAGTATTCCCGCGCCAACGATGTCGCCGACGCGATCCGCCTTCTGGCCGCCGATCCTGGCGCAAAACTGGTTGCCGGCGGGACCAATCTGATCGACCTGATGAAGGAGAACGTCGAACGCCCCTCGCGGCTGATCGACATCTCCCGCCTGCCGCTCCGCAACGTCGAGGAGACACCCGATCAGGGGCTGCGCATCGGTGCCCTGGTGCCGAATTCGGACCTCGCTTACCATCCGTTGATCGAGCAGCGCTATCCCCTGCTCGCCAGCGCCATCCTCGCCGGCGCCTCCGCGCAATTGCGCAACATGGCTTCGGTCGGCGGCAATCTGATGCAGCGAACGCGTTGCGCCTATTTCTATGATACGACCACCCCTTGTAACAAGCGAGAGCCCGGAAGCGGCTGCTCGGCGATCGACGGTCTCAACCGCAACCACGCGATCCTAGGCGCCAGCAATTCCTGCATCGCGACCAACCCATCCGACATGAGCGTGGCGCTGGCCGCGCTCGGCGCGCTGGTGCACATCGCAGGCCCTACCGGTGAGCGCACCATCGCGCTGACAGATTTCCATCGGCTTCCAGGCGACAAACCTCACGTCGATACCAATCTCAGCACCGGCGAGATCATCACCGCGATCGGGCTGCCGCCGCGCGGCTTTGCCCGGAACTACAGCTATCTGAAGATCCGTGACCGGCTGTCGTACGCCTTCGCCTTGGTCTCGGTCGCGGCTGCGCTCGAACTGGAGGGCAACGCGATCAGCGAAGCGCGCCTGGCACTCGGCGGTGTGGCTCACAAGCCGTGGCGCAGGCTCGAAGCTGAAGCGGCGTTGCGCGGCCAGGCGGCAACGCCGGATCATTTTGGACGCGCTGCCGATCTGCTGCTGGAGGGAGCGGTCGCTGGTTCGCACAACGGCTTCAAGCTCGAACTCGCACGCCGGGCCGTCGTACGTACGCTGATGCAGGCCGCAAGCGGCACACCACAATCACAAGCTCACAAGAAGATCGCGTGAGGGACCGATGAACGGCTATGTCGGAACACCAACGTCCCGCGTCGATGGCCGGGCCAAAGTCACTGGCGCCGCCAAATATGCCGGCGAATTCGCGGCAGACGGCCTCCTCCATGGCTTCATCGTCGATGCCACGGTTCCGCGCGGGCGCATTGCTCGGCTCGACACCAGCGACGCGCTGAAGGTGAAGGGCGTGGTCGACGTGCTCACGCACGCGCATCGCGTGGCCCTCGCCGACAAGGATGAGGCCTGGAAGGACGAGGTGGCGCCGGGGAAGGGTTCACCCTTCCGCCCGCTTTATGACGACAGGGTCAAGTTCAACGGTCAGCCAATCGCGCTCGTCATCGCGGAGGACTGGGAAACTGCCAAATTCGCGGCAACGCGCGTGCGTGTCGAATACGAGCAGGAGGCGTTTGCGACCGATCTCGAAACCGAACGCGGCACATCCGCCAAGGTGGACCAGCCGCACAAGCCGCGCGGCGACGCCGCAGCGGCGCTGGCTGGGGCAGCGGTTCGCCATGAGGCCGACTACGTCCTCCCGACCGAGCACCACAACCCGATGGAGCTCTATGCGACGACAGCGGTCTGGGACGGCAGCGGCAGCCTCACGGTCTACGACAAGACGCAGGGCGTCCAGAACGTCCATAAATATCTCTGCGGCGTGTTCGACATGAAGCCGGAGGACATCCGCGTGGTCTCGCCCTATGTCGGCGGCGCCTTCGGCTCCGGCCTGCGGCCGCAGCACCAGGTGGTGCTGGCAACGCTTGCCGCCCTCGCGCTGAAGCGATCCGTTCGTGTCGTATTGACGCGGCAGCAGATGTATGGGCTCGGCTACCGGCCGATGACCATCGAGCGCGTCGCGCTCGGCGCAAAGTCGGACGGCACGCTCGATGCGGTCACGCACGAAGCCATTGCCGTCACCTCGCGCTACGAGGATTTCTCACGCAATGACACCGGCTGGGCGGAGCAGCTCTACAAGAGCCCCAACAGTCGCCTCTCCCACAAGCTCGTCCACCTCGACGTCGCCACCCCCTGCGACATGCGTGCGCCGGGCGCGGCAACGGGCGTCTGCGCACTCGAATGCGCCATGGACGAGCTGGCCGTCGCGCTCAAGCTCGATCCGATCGAGCTGCGCCTGAAGTGCTACTCGGATCGCGACCAGAGCGAAGACCTGCCTTTCACCAGCAAGCAGCTGCGCGAATGTTACGCCCGTGGCGCGGAAGCCTTCGGCTGGGCCCGCCGCAATCCCGCGCCGCGTGCGATGCGCGATGGCAAGGACCTGGTCGGCTGGGGCATGGCGACAGGGGTGTGGGAGGCGCTGCAGATGCCGGTCGCCGTGCGCATCGTGCTGACCGCCAACGGCCACGCCGAGGTATCCTGCGCCGCGTCCGATATCGGCACCGGCACCTACACCATCATGGCGCAGGTCGCGGCCGACGCCCTCGGGCTGCCGATCGGGAATATCGACGTGAAGCTTGCCGATTCAACCCTGCCCCAAGCGCCCGTCGAGGGCGGCTCCTGGATGGCCGCTTCGAGCGCACATGCGGTCTTGGGAGCGGCCGAGGACATTCGCCAGGAGCTCGCGCGTCTGGCCAAGGCGATACCTGACTCGCCACTTGGCGGCCTCAATGCATCCGAAATGGTTCTTGTTGACGGCACGATTTCCAAGGCCGGCGACAAGAGCCGCGCCGTCGCGATCGCCGATGCGATGCGTCACGGCAAGCTCGAGCGGATCGAGAAGCAGAAGCTCAACCAGTTCGCGGAGGACAAGTCGCACGCCCGCAACACGCATTCGGCTGTCTTCGCCGAGGTGAAGGTCGACGAGGAACTCGGCGTCATTCGGGTCACGCGAGTCGTGAGCGCCGTCGCGGCCGGGCGGATCCTGAATACCAAGACAGGCCGCAGCCAGATCATGGGCAGCGTGGTCTGGGGGATCGGAATGGCGCTGCACGAGGAGACGGTGATGGACCACCACTTCGGCCGCATCATGAACGCGAACATCGCCGAGTACCACATCCCGGTGAATGCCGATATTCACGACATCGACGTCATCTTCGTCGACGAGCCGGACGACCGAATCAACAAGCTCGGCGTCAAGGGTCTCGGCGAGATCGGCATCGTGGGCGTGCCTGCGGCAATCGCGAACGCCGTCTATCATGCCACCGGCAAGCGTGTCCGGCACTTCCCGATCACGCTGGACAAGCTGCTCGGCTGACCTGCCTTGTCATCCGAGCCATGCTTGGATCGGGCCAGTGTCATCCAGCTGTCATCGAATGTGTCGATGAGCTGTGTCTCTGGCACATTCAGGACCCGACATGGACTATTTCAAGCGCTTCAACTTCCTGTTCGCCGCACCAGTGTTCGACGCCGACGATCTCGAAGGCGTCCGCTTCAACCAGATCATCGAGGAGATCCAGCGTTCCGGCTTCGAGGTGGTCCGGGCCCGCAAGCTCGAGGATGCCGAGATGGCGGTGCAGACCGATGCCGCGATCGGCTGCATGGTGGTGGACTGGGGCAAGAAGGGCCTGGAGGGCAAGACCTCGGCGCTGATCAACCTGATGCGCCGCCGCGGCCTCGATTTCCCGATCATCCTCCTGATCCGGCGCAAGCGCTTCGAGGACCTGCCGGTCGAGGTGCTCGATTTCATCGACGGGTATGTCTTCCTGTCCGAGGAGACGCCGACCTTCATCGCCAAGAATCTGATCAGCCGGCTCAAGCAATATGCCGAAACGCTGAAGACGCCGTTCTTCGGCGCCCTGGTCGACTATGCAGAGGAAGGCAACCAGCTCTGGACCTGCCCGGGGCACAATGGCGGCGTGTTCTACAACCGCAGCCCGATCGGCCGGGTCTTCGTCGAGCACCTCGGCGAATCCGTGTTCCGCGACGACCTCGACAATTCCGTGCTCGATCTCGGCGACCTCCTCACCCATGAAGGGCCGGCGCTGAAGGCGCAGAAGGAAGCCGCGCAGATTTTTGGCGCGGAGAAGACCTATTTTGTGCTCAACGGCACCTCGACCTCGAACAAGGTCGCACTCGGCGCCCTCGTCACCGACGGCGACCTCGTGCTGTTCGACCGCAACAACCACAAGGCCGCCCATCACGGCGCCCTGATGATCAACGGCGGCGTCCCGGTTTACGTGCCGACCATCCGCAACGCCTGGGGCCTGATCGGCCCGATGCGCTGGGACGTGCTGGACGAGAAAACCTTGCGCGAGGCGATCCGCAATCACCCACTGGTCACGGACAAGGATGCCTGGCGCAAGGAGCGGCCGTTCCGCGTCGCCGTCGTCGAACAGTGCACCTATGACGGGACGATCCACAGCGCCGAGATGATCCTGAATCGCATCGGCCATCTCTGCGAGTACATCCTTTTCGACGAGGCCTGGGCCGGCTTCATGAAATTCCACCCGCTCTATGCCGGCCGCTTCGCCATGGGGCTGGCGAACCTTCCGCCGGAAGCACCGGGCATCATCGCGACGCAATCGACCCACAAGCAGCTTGCGAGCTTTTCGCAGGCCTCACAGATCCACATCAAGGACCGCCACATCCGCGGCCAGAAGCGGCGCGTCGAGCACCGCCGCTTCAACGAGAGCTTCATGCAGCACGCCTCCACCTCGCCCTTCTATCCGCTGTTCGCCTCGCTCGACGTCGGCGCCCAGATGATGAAGGGCCGCTCGGGCGAAGTGCTGTGGGACGACACGATCCGCCTCGGCATCGAGCTGCGCAAGAAGATCCGCGCGATGCGCAGGGAGTTCGAGGAGAAGGAGCAGAACGCCGATCGGCGCTGGTTCTTCGAACCCTTCGTTCCCGACCGCGTCGCCATTCCCGATGTCGGCCGCCCCGGCGCCGCCCACAACGTCGCCTGGGAAACCCTCTCCACCGATGAGCTCGCCACCAACGCCGCGCTGTGGCAGCTCTCGCCCGACACCAACTGGCACGGCTTCCCCGGCATGGCCGAAGGCTTTGCCATGACCGATCCGAACAAGCTGACGCTGCTCACCCCCGGCTTCGACCGCTCCGGTGCCTATGCCGAGCACGGCATCCCCGCCCCCGTCGTGGCGCAATATCTGCGCGAGAACCGCATCGTCCCCGAGAAGAACGACCTCAACTCCCTGCTCTTCCTGCTCACCCCCGGCGTCGAAGCGAGCAAGGCCGGCACGCTGATCTCCGGCCTCGTCGCCTTCAAGCGGCTCCACGATGACAATGCGCTGCTGTCCGACGTCATTCCGGAGTTCTACCAGCGGCGGCAGGCGCGCTATGCCGGCGTGCGCTTACGCGATCTCTGCGGCGAGATGCACCGCTTCTTCCGCGCCGCCGACGTGAGCGCGCTTCAGGCCCGGCAGTTCATGCCCGAGCACATGCCTGAGATCGCGATGTCGCCTCGCGATGCTGCCCGCTATCTGTTCAAGAACGATGTCGACTATTTGCCGATCGAGGCCATCGCAGGCCGCATCGCGACCACGCCCTTCGTGGTCTATCCGCCGGGCATCGCCACCATCGTGCCCGGGGAGCGGCTGACGGAAAGGGCGAAGCCCATGGTGGATTATCTCAAGATGTTCGAAACCTGCTTCAACACATTTCCGGGCTTCGACGTCGAGATCCAGGGCGTCTACAAGGAGATCGACGCCCAGGGGCGCATCGGGCTCTATACTTACGTCGTTGCCGAGTAGGTGCGAATGAACGAAACAGCTGCGCGCGCGAGCGACGAAGCCGTCCTGGTCAGGCCGTCACGCGAGAGCGATGTCGAGGCGATGCTGGCGATCTACCGCCATCACGTCCGTAACGGCGTGGCGCGCGACATCGAGGGAGCCGGCGCACCCGAGCCGGACGATCTGCGCGACCGGCGCAAGAACCTCAAGCAGACCCGCCTGCCGCATCTGGTCGCGACCTTTCGCGGCGAGGTGGTCGGCTATGCCTATGCGGTGCTGTTCCGCAAGCGCCCGGCCTATCGCTACACGGCCAAGCACTCGATCTACGTCCACCATGAGCAGCTCGGCCGCGGGGTCGGACGGCTGTTGCTGCAGGAATTGATCGATGCTTGTGCGGCTGCCGGCTTCCGCCAGATGATCGGCTATATCGACGCCGACAACGCGCCCTCGCTGGCGCTGCACGAGAAGTTCGGCTTCGCGCGCGCCGGCCTGCTTTGCGGCGTGGCCTATCGCCACGGCCGCTGGTCCGACACCGTCATGGTGCAGCGATCGCTCGGCGCGGGGACCACGGCGCCCCCACCCGTCATGGCGCCGGGCCGGTAAACCTCAGGACGGAAAGTCGGCCGCTCTCACATGGATGCGGTCGGCATGCAGCGACCAGTGATGCAGCGCCTGGTCCTTGCAGAACCTGGCCTTCGCCCGCTCCCTGGCCTCGTCCTCGTCGGAGGCGTCGATTTCCAGCGTCCCCTGGCAAATCTCGCTCTGCCGGCCGTACTCGCCGAGCACATCCTTCATGAACTTGACGACATAGGTTGACATGGGACCTCCCTGCTGCCCCGGCCGCACTCTAGTCCCATTTAAGCCGGACCGGGAAAGGAGATTTTGACGCGGATCAAGCCCGGCAAAGTTCCCGCCGCCCATTCAGGCGGCAGCCCTCATGTGGTGATGTCGAGCAGCGACTCTGTCGTTTCCGCGTAAGCCTGAATGACTTTCGCATTGGCAATGAAGCTGTACTTGGCGGCCGCCAGTTGAACGAATTCGTTGGCGATATCGACATTCGGCGCGGCGACCAGCCCATCCTGGTTTGCGAAGGAAGCGCTTGGGTCTGATTGCGCGGTATAGCTCGGCGATACCGTCGACACCTTCGCGATCGTGCCGCCCGGCGTCGAGCCGCTCGATTGGTCGACCTGATCGACGCGCAATGGCACGTAAGCCGCGGGAAACGTCGGAGCAATGCCCGGACTGCCTGTAACGGCCGACGGGCTCGACCCGCCCGACGCCGGCAGCGGGCCGGTCGTTTGAACATTGGCGATGTTGCTCGCGGCGACGTTCACGCGCAAACTCGCCGCATAAAGTCCGGATGTCGCAATCGAGAAGATGCTCATGGACTTTCAACTACAGGACAAGTGATACGCGTTCACTTACCCGCTCGATAAGATGCGGCGCTTTGCCTTTCCGTCGTGGTAACCAATGATCGGAGCGCGCTGAGCCTTCGCGCCCTACCCCGGCGTCACCCCGAACGCCTGCTTGAAGCGCTCCGCATAACGCGGCCAGACCTCGGGATTGATGATGCGCGGCGGGCGCTTGCCGTCGAGGGTGTCCAGCACCTGCTCAGCCGCGATCCGGCCCATGTTCTGCCGCGCCTCGATCGTGACGCCGGCGGTGTGCGGGCTCGCCAGCACGTTGTCGAACTGGAGCAGCGGATGCTCCGGCGGCGGCGGCTCCTTGGACCAGACGTCGAGGCCGGCACCGGCGATGCGCTTGTCGCGCAGCGCCTGGAGCAGCGCATCCTCGTCATGGATGAAGCCGCGCGCCGTGGTGATGAAATACGCATGCGGCTGCATCAGCCCGAACTCGCGCACGCCGATCATGTTGCGGCTGCCCTTGTTGAGCGGGCAGGAGATCGAGACGAAATCGGCGCGGCGCAACAGCTCGTCGAGCTCGACCTTCTCCCCGCCCCGCTCCGCCATCACCTCGGCCGTGAGGTACGGATCATAAGCCAGCACCCTCATGCCGAGCAGGCCCTTGCACAGCGCGGCAATGCGGCGGCCGACATTGCCGAGGCCGATGATGCCGACGGTCTTGTGCTCGACCTCGTTGCCGACCAGATCGTTGCGGTTGACGTCGCGCTCGCGGCGCAGTCGGCGATCGGACTGGATGATACGTTTGGACAAGGTCAGCATCATCGCCAGCGCGTGCTCGGCGACTGAATGGGCATTGCCGCCGGACTGATTGACGACGAGCACGCCCGCATCCGTGCAGGCTTCGACATCGACAGGGTCGAAGCCCGCGCCATTGCTGGAGACCAGCAGCAGGTTCGGCGTGCGCTTCAGGAAGGTGGCATCGACATGGAAATGCGGGGCGAGTTCGTCCCGGGCGGCGCCGATCTGGTAAACGTGCGCCGCATTCAGGATCGGCGCGTAGACATCTTCGGGACTCCCGTTCTCGATGCGATCGAGCCGGACGTCGGGCCGCGCCTTCAGGATGTCGGCATAGATCGGATTGGCCAAATAATTGGAGTAGAAGACGCGCTTGCTGTTGACGGACATCAGGACCCTTCCGGCTCTCCAGGGAAATCCGCAAGGTCGGCGCGATGCGCGCCCGTCCGTGCCCCCTCCCGTTTTCTCGTTGTCGCCGCTTATGACATGGCGGTGCCGACCACGACAGGCCGTTCAGCGCAGATCACGGTGCGGCCCGGACATGTTGACAATCCCGCCCGCTCCGTCAAGTTCGACCGATCGCGCGACGGCCAGAACCAAGAAGCATGCGCGGCCCAAGAAAATACGCCAAGGGAGAACGCAATGGCGATTGCGGAACAGCGTACTCAGGCGGGACAGGCGTCCGGCGACAACAGCTGGCACGGCATCGTCCTGCAAACCCTGAAGCGGAACGAGATCAGCCTCATCCCTTACGTGCCCGACCGGGTGCTGACGCCCCTGATCAAGAATCTGCACGCCGATCCCTTCTTCACCACCTTCGCCACTGCCCGCGAGGAGGAAGCCGTCGGCATCGTCTCAGGCGCCTGGATGGGTGGGCGGCGCGGCGCAGTCCTGATGCAGACCTCCGGCTTTGCCACGCTCGCCAACGTGCTCGCCTCGCTCGCAGTGCCCTACCAGATCCCCCTGATCATGTTCGTGTCCGAGCGCGGCACGCTCGGCGAGTTCAATTACGGGCAATCGCTGGTCTGCCGCACCATGCGCCCAGTGCTGGATTCGCTGGCGCTGGAGCACCACACCATCACCCGGCTCGACGAGCTCGAATTCATCACCGACCGCTCGATCAAGCAGGCCGTCACGACACAGGCGCCGGTGGCCCTGATCCTCAACCCGCTGCTCACGGGCGGCAAGGTTTTCGACAAGTGAGCGCCACCATGAACACGCGCAATACCAAGGTGATGAACCGTTTCGATGTCACTTCGCGCCTGATCGAGAAGCTCAAGCACGAAGAAGCCGTGATCGGCGGCATCGGCAACACCAATTTCGACCTCTGGGCAGCCGGGCATCGCCCCCAGAATTTCTACATGCTGGGCAGCATGGGCCTCGCCTTCCCGATCGCGCTCGGCGTGGCGCTGGCGCAGCCCGACCGCCGCGTCTTCGCGCTCGAAGGCGACGGCTCGCTGTTGATGCAGCTCGGCGCGCTCTCGACGATCGCGACGTTGAAGCCGAAGAACCTCATCATGATCGTGATGGACAACGGCATCTACCAAATTACCGGCGCACAGCCGACGCCCGCGGCAAGCGTCGCGGACATCGTTGCCATCGCGGCAGGCTCTGGCCTTTCCAACAGCACCTGGGCCGCAGACGAGGAGGATTTCGAGCGGTTGGTCGATGCGGCGATGTCCGCCGCCGCGCCGAGCCTGATCGCGGTCCGCATCGACGACAAGCCCGGCGTCGGCACCACAAGGCGCGATCCCGTACAAATCCGGGAGCGCTTCATGCACGGGCTCGGCGTGCGCGAGCCGCTTTAACATTTTGTCATTAACTACACAGCGATCTGATGGAGGGACTGTACCGGTCCGCTGCCAATCTGTGCTAAGCGAACCGGATGTCCATTTTGATCCGTTCATTTGCCTGGCTGCTCGCTGCCGCCGTTACTTTCGCCACCCTCGGTCCCCCCGGCCTGCGACCCCATTCCGACCTCGGCCAGGACGGCGAACATGCGCTCGCCTTCATCCTGGTGGGACTGGCCTTCGGCCTCGCCTATCCGCGGCGGCGCCTGCCGGGCGCAGGAGCTGCGGTCGTCCTGATTGGCGTGCTCGAGCTGATGCAATTTTGGGCACCCGGACGCCACGCCCGGCTGGAGGACTTTCTGGTCGACGCGCTCACGGCCTGCCTCGGCTTTGCGCTCGCGGCGGTCACCGATTGGGTTGTGACACGCTTTCGCGCAAGCCCCTCTGCAGCAAGCGAAGGCCCCGCGGAGTAAAGCTCCGCAGGGCCCTTTTCTCTCCACACCTGTGGGTCGGCTTGGATCAGTCGATGATCTTGACCACGCGACGCGTGCGCGGCTCGACGATCACGCGGCGATCGTTCACGACCGCATAGCGATACTCAGTGTAGTTCGGTACGGGGCGGAGCACCACGGTCGGCGGCAGCGGCTCGCCTACCACGACGCGCTCCTCGACCACGACGGAATCGCTGCGAGGAATTCCGCCAAGGACCGCATTCGGAATCTCGAGGCCGGCGCCCACGGCCGCACCAACGGTGCCGCCAACCATGGCGCCGATCGGGCCGCCAATATCGCCGCCCGCACGCGCGCCGTCCCTGGCGCCTTGTTCGGTCGTCGACTGAGCAAAGGCTGCGCTCGACGCCAGCAGCGACGCTGCAGCCAACGTAATCGCAAGACGGGTTTTCATGTTGCTTTGTCTCCAGTGATTGTCCTGCGCCTTCAACCGTGGGGCCGGAGCATTGTTCCGGTTCCCCCGAAGCGAAGACGCCTCAAAAACTGGAGACTGTTACCGCGTAACAGTTCAGGCTGCGGCGATCTCGTGGCCTGCCATCAGTTCCAGTGCCCGCACCATCGCGGAATGATCCCAGCCCTTGCCGCCATGCGCAGTGCAGGCCGAGAACAATTGCTGCGCCACTGCCGTGCTCGGCAACGACAGGCCGAGCGTGCGCGCGCCTTCGAGCGCGAGATTGAGATCCTTCTGATGCAGCTCGATGCGGAAGCCGGGATCGAAATTGCGCTTCACCATGCGCTCGCCATGCACTTCGAGGATGCGCGAGGAGGCAAAGCCACCCATCAGCGCCTGCCGCACCAGCGCCGGATCGGCCCCGGCTTTCGATGCGAACAACAACGCCTCGCTCACCGCTTCGATCGTCAGCGCGACGATGATCTGGTTGGCAACCTTCGTCGTCTGCCCGTCGCCATTGGCGCCGACGCGGGTGACATTCTTGCCCATCTTGTCGAACACCGGCTTCATGGTGTTGAACGCCCGCTCCGGCCCGCCGACCATGATGGTGAGGCTCGCCGCCTTGGCGCCGACCTCTCCACCTGAGACCGGCGCGTCGAGATAGTCCGCCCCGAGCGCCTCGATCTTCTTTGCAAACTCCTTCGTCGCCAGCGGCGAGATCGAGCTCATGTCGACGACGATCTTGCCTTTCGAGATGCCGCTCGCAACACCATCCTTGCCGAACAGCACCGCTTCGACATGCGGCGTGTCCGGGACCATGATGATGACCGCATCGGCCTCCTCGGCGACCTGCTTGCTCGACTTGCAGGCGATGCCGCCCGCCGCGATCAGCTCGGGCGCGACCGGCGCGACATCATGCAGGAGCACGCGATGGCCAGCGCTAAGGAGATGGCCGGCCATCGGCCGTCCCATGGTGCCAAGTCCGATGAAGCCGATGTCGATCATGTCTCATTCTCCAGATTTAGGCCAAGTCGATCCACAAGCTCGGTGCACCTCTCCCGCTTGCGGGAGAGGTCGGCGCGTAGCGCCGGGTGGGGGCTCTATCCGCTTGGGGACTTTCTCCGCATCTCGATCGAATCTTTTCGCGGAGATACCCCCACCCCAGCCCTCCCCCGCAAGCAGGAGAGGGAGCGCACCGCTGCTGTGGGTGCATTCTCAGGTCTCGAACGTCTGCGCTGCGTGCCAGGACAGGCCTTCCAGCGTCGTAGTCCTCGGCTTGTATTCGCAGCCGACCCAGCCGCGATAGCCGATTGCGTCGAGATGGCGGAACAGGAAGGGATAGTTGATCTCGCCGGTGCCGGGCTCGTGGCGGCCCGGATTGTCGGCGAGCTGGATGTGGGCGATCTGGGGCAGATATTCCTGCATGGTGCGAGCGAGATCGCCCTCCATGATCTGCATGTGATAGATGTCGTACTGGACGAACAGATTGTTCGACCGCACCTCGGAGATCAGCTGTATCGCCTGCTCGGTGCCGTTGAGGAAGAAGCCGGGAATGTCGAGCGTGTTGATCGGCTCGACCAGCAGCTTGATGTTCTCACGTGCCAGCGTCGAGGCGGCAAAGCGCAAATTTCCCACCAGCGTCTCGTTGAGTTCGCTCGGATCGGCATCGGCAAGCGCAATACCCACGAGGCAGTTGAGCTGCTCGCAATCGAGCGCCTTGGCATAGTCGATGGCGCGAAACACGCCGTCGCGGAATTCAGCGGTGCGATTGGGCAGGATCGCAATGCCGCGCTCGCCCCCGGCCCAGTTTCCGGCCGGCAGATTGTGCAGCACCTGGGTCAGGCCGTGGGCTTCCAGCTGCTCGCGCAGCTGCGCCTTGTCGAAATCATAGGGGAAGAGATACTCAACCCCGGAAAAGCCCGCCGCCTTCGCCGCTGCGAAGCGGTCCAGGAACGGCATCTCGTTGAAGAGCATGGTGAGGTTGGCGGCGAATTTCGGCATGATGAGGTCCTCTCCTATTCCGCCGGCTGCAGCACGCCCGGGCGCGCCCGCTCGACCTCGTCGAGCGGAAGGTCCAGCACCTCCTCGAACTCGACGATGTTGTCGATCTCCGTGCCCATCGCGATGTTGGTGACGCGTTCGAGGATGAACTCGACCACCACGGGCACGCGGTGCTTGGCCATCAGCTCACGGGCGGTCGCGAATGCAGCCTGCGTGTCCTTCGGATCGGTGACGCGGATCGCCTTGCAGCCGAGGCCTTCGGCGACCGCGACATGGTCGACGCCGTAGACGCCGATCTCGGGCGCGTTGATGTTCTCGAAAGAGAGCTGGACGTGATAGTCCATCTCGAAGCCGCGCTGGGCCTGGCGGATCAAGCCGAGATAAGAATTGTTCACGACGACGTGGATGTAGGGCAGATTGAACTGCGCCCCGACCGCGAGCTCCTCGATCAGGAACTGGAAGTCGTAGTCGCCGGAGAGCGCGACGATGTCGCGATCCGGGCACGCGGCACGCACGCCGAGCGCGGCGGGCAGCGTCCAGCCGAGCGGACCCGCCTGCCCGGCATTGATCCAGTTGCGCGGCTTGTAGACGCCGAGGAACTGGGCGCCGGCGATCTGCGACAGGCCGATCACGGTGACGTAGCAGGTGTCGCGACCAAAGGCCTTGGTCATCTCCTCATAGACGCGCTGCGGCTTGATCGGGACGTTATCGAAATGGCTCTTGCGCAGCATCGTCTTCTTGCGATCGCGGCAGGAAGCGGGCCACGCCTGGCGCTCGCGCAGCTTGCCTGACCGGCGCCACTCCCTGGCGACGGTGACGAACAGCTCGAGCGCGGCCTTGGCGTCCGAGACGATGCCGAGATCGGGATTGAATACGCGCCCGATCTGGGTTGGCTCGATGTCGACATGCACGAAGGTGCGGCCCTTGGTGTAGGTCTCGACCGAGCCGGTGTGGCGGTTGGCCCAGCGGTTGCCGATGCCGAGCACGAAGTCGGATTCGAGCATAGTGGCATTACCGTAGCGGTGGCTGGTCTGAAGGCCGACCATGCCCGCCATCAGCACGTGATCGTCGGGGATCGCGCCCCACCCCATCAGCGTCGGCACCACAGGCACGTTGGCGATCTCGGCGAATTCGACCAGGAGGTCGGAAGCATCGGCATTGATGATGCCGCCGCCCGCAACGATCAGCGGCCGCTCGGCGGCGTTGAGCATCTCCAGCGCCTTCTCGACCTGCTTGCGCGTCGCGGTGGGCTTGTAGACCGGCAGCGGCTCATAGGTCTCATCGTCGAACTCGATCTCGGCCAGCTGCACGTCGAGCGGCATGTCGATCAGCACCGGCCCCGGCCGGCCCGAGCGCATCACATGAAACGCCTGGCTGAACACGCGCGGCACCAGCGCCGGCTCGCGCACGGTGACAGCCCATTTGGTCACAGGCTTTGCGATCGACTCGATGTCGACGGCCTGAAAATCTTCCTTGTAGAGCCGCGCCCGCGGCGCCTGCCCGGTGATGCAGAGGATCGGAATGGAATCGGCGATCGCCGAATAGAGCCCGGTGATCATGTCGGTGCCGGCCGGCCCCGAGGTTCCGATGCAGACGCCGATATTGCCGGCCTTCGCCCGCGTATAGCCCTCGGCCATATGCGAGGCGCCCTCGACATGGCGCGCCAGGATGTGCCGGATCGAGCCGCGCTTCTTCAGCGCCGAGTAAAGCGGATTGATCGCGGCCCCGGGAACGCCGAAGGCGGTGGAGATGCCCTCCTTCTCCAGAATTCGCACGGCAGCATCGATAGCTCGCATCTTCGCCATATCGGACCTCGCTCAAGTTGCGTCAGCGAGCGAGATCATCGGGTGCGCAGAAGCCGATCTCAACGAGATCGATTTTATTTTCCACGATGCGGCAGCCGCGGAAAAATCGTGGGCGTCTCAAGCGGTTAGATCGAGAGTCGCGTGAAAGCGGATCACTCGAACAGCGGCGCCAGTTCCATCTGCGGCACCAGCACGAGGCCCTTGTCGGTGATGCGAATTTCCGGAATGACCGATAGGGGAATCAAATTGAAGCCCATGTAAGGAATGGTGCAGCCGGCCTCGGCCCATTCCTTCTTGAGCATCTTGACCTCTTCGGCCACCTCCGTGACGCGCTTGTCAGAGAGAAGCCCCGCGATCGGTAGCGGAACCAGCGCCCTTACCTTGCCATCGGCGACGACGCAGACGCCGCCCTGCTGGTCCTTGATGGCAGCGATCGCGACTTGCATATCGGGCTCGTTGGTGCCGGCGACGATGATGTTGTGGCTGTCGTGCCCGACGCTGGAAGCGACCGCGCCGCGCTTCAGACCAAAATCCTTGAGCAGGCCATGGGCAACATTGCCGGCGGATTTGCCGTGGCGCTCGACGACGGTGACGAAACACAGACTGTAGCGTGCGAACAGCAACGGCCAATCCTTGGCTGGCTCGATCGCGACCTTCTCATGGATCAGCGTGATGCCCGGCAGCGCCGTCTTGATCGCATTGACGGTGCAGGCCTTCGCCGGCAGATCCGGCGTCAGCTTGACCTTCTCCGGCAGCTTCACCGTCGCATAGGCCGCCTTGGGATATTGATAGCGCTGCGACAGCGCCTGATCGAGCACCCCGGTGATCTTGCGGCTCTCGACCACGAGCTCGCCGCCATACCAGGTGCATTGCGGCTTGAGCTGGTCGTCCATCAGCACGAGATCGGCGCGGCGGCCGCCGCCGAGGCCACCGATGTCGCCATCCATGCCGAAGCGCGTGGCGCCATGCAGCGAGCCCATCGACCAGGCCTGCTCCGGCGACATCCCGGCCTTCACGGCTTCGCGCACCACCCAGTCGAGACCGAACATCAGGAGATCGTCGGCGTCGCGGTCATCGGTGCACACGGCCGTGCGCTTGTGCGAGGCGCCGAGCTCGGTGACGGTGCGGATCGCCTGCGGCAGCGAGTGCCAGGGCGTGGTCGGCGGGCCGCCACGCAGGAACACCCACACGCCGGCGTCGAGCAGATCGTCGGCGATGTCGCGGTCGATCGCCTCATGGGTGTCGGTGACGCCTGACGCCGCATAGGCCGCGACGAATTCACGGCCGTAAACATGGCCGGACACGGGACGACCACGCTTCAAGGCAGCCGCAAGGATGGCGTGGCTGCGCTCGTCGCCCATCGTGACCGGGACAAAATCCATCTTCTCGCCCAGCCCCACGGCTTCGGGCCAACGGTCGAACAGGCCGGCGATCTTGTCCGGCGTGAGATCGCCGCCGGCCGTTTCCAACTCGGCCGACGTCGCCGGCACCGTGCTCGGCACCGTCAGGAAGATCGAGAGCGGCGCCTCGCGCGCGTCCTCCAGCATCGCCTCCACGCCGGCGACGTCCATGACGTTGCCGATCTCGTGGCTGTCGCAGAAGATCGTGGTGGTGCCGTTGAGCAGCGCGGCTTCCGCGTAGGCACAGGCCGTCACCATCGAGGATTCGATGTGGATGTGCGGATCGACCAGGCCCGGCGCGACGATGCCGCCGGCGGCGTCGTAGAGCGGCACGTTGGGCCAGACCTTCTTCGCCGCGCCTGACGGCTTCACCGCCGCGATGCGCCCGCCGGTGATCCAGACCTCCCGACCGGGATGAATGCGTTCCGAATAGGTCGAGAGCACCCGCGCGCCGGCGATGACCAGATCTGGCGCGAGGCGCGCGGAAGCGACGTCGGCCAGGCGCCGGGTCATCGCATGCAGCGGGGCCACGGTGAAGCGGGTGAGTTTGGTCATCGGGACCCTCGCGCGGCGTTACGGCCCAGCGATGGTTACGCCCTGCACCAAACCGGGCAAGTGCAAATATGACGGCACGCCCTGCTTACGCCTTAGGCGCCGCGCCGCCTGCCCCCGACCTGGCAGGCCGGCGCGGGTTCCGCGTTCTTGCCGGCGGTGCAGCAATGGGCTTGACCCGAATCCGCATCGACCGGCCCTTCGGCTCATCGATCTCGAACGAATTCGTCTTCCGCACGAGGTCGCTCAGCTTGCGGAAGCCGTAGGTCCTCGGATCGAAATCGGAAGCGAGATTGGCGAGCTGCCGTCCGACTTCACCGAGCGCGACCCAGCCGTCCTCGCTCTCCATCTGGGTGATGACCTTCTTGATGATGGGCGTGGCAGCATCGGGCGGCTGAAGCGGCGCTGAGCGTGAGGATGCGTCCTGGGTGGCCGCGGTGCCGGCAAGCAGGTTCTCCGTGTAGACGAATCTGCGACAGGCCTGCCGGAAGCTTTCGGGCGTCTTCTGCTCGCCAAAGCCAAAGACATCGATGCCCTGCTCCCGGATGCGGGCGGCCAGACGGGTAAAGTCGCTGTCGGATGACACCAGGCAAAAGCCGTCGAACCGGCCGCTGTGAAGCAGGTCCATGGCGTCGATGACCAGCGTGATGTCTGATGCATTCTTTCCCGTCGTGTAGGCGAATTGCTGCTGCGGGATGATGGCGTGTTTGGACAGAATGTCGGCCCACCCCTTGGACCGCGCATTGGAGAAGTCGCCGTAGATGCGGCGAACGCTGGCCTCGCCGATCTTGGCGATCTCCTCGAACAGTCCGTCCGCGATTTTCGCCGACGCATTGTCCGCATCGATCAGGACGGCGAGACGGGGCGAGCGAAGTTCTGACGGCATGGCATGTCCCTACGGATGGACGCAGCATCGAAAATGCATGCGCCGGGATGACTAATCCTCGGTCGCTTTGAACCGCCCGAGCCCCTTCAGCACGAAGGGCGCCAGCAGCGCGATCAGCGCCAGCGCCAGCAGCGTCGCCGAGATCGGGCTCTGCAACAGCGTCATGGGATCGCCGAGGCTGATCGCGAGCGCCCTGCGCAACTGGCTCTCGGCGATCGGACCGAGGATCAGGCCGACCACGACGGGCGCGATCGGAAAATCGAACCGGCGCATCAGGAAGCCGAGCACGCCGAAGCCGGCCAGCATCGACAACTCGACCACTGACGGCTTTGCGGCGATGGTGCCCATGGTCGCGAACACGAGGATGCCGGCATAGAGCCACGGCTGCGGGATCGCGAGCAACCGCACCCAGAGGCCGACCAGCGGCAGGTTCAGCACCAGCAGCATGCAATTGGCGATGAACAGGCTGGCGATCAGACCCCACACGAGGTCGGGCCGCTCGGCAAACAGCAGCGGTCCCGGGTTGAGGCCGTATTGCTGGAAGCCCGCCAGCATCATCGCGGCCGTCGCCGAGGTCGGCAATCCCAGCGTCAGCAGCGGCACCAGCGTGCCGGCGGCGGAGGCGTTGTTGGCGGCTTCCGGCCCCGCGACACCTTCGATCGCGCCCTTGCCGAACTCTTCGGGGTGTTTCGTCAGCCGCTTCTCGGTCGAATAGGACAGGAAGGTTGGGATCTCCGCACCGCCGGCCGGCAACGCGCCGATCGGAAAGCCGAACATCGTGCCGCGCAGCCACGGCTTCCACGAACGCTTCCAGTCCTCCCTGGTCATCCACAGCGAGCCGCGCACCGGCTCGAGCTTCTCCTCGCTGTGGTGGCGTCGCGACGCGACATAGAGCGCCTCGCCTACCGCGAACAGGCCGACAGCAAGCGTCGTCACCTCGACGCCGTCGAGCAATTCAGGGACGCCGAACGCCAACCGCGCTTGGCCGGTCAGCTTGTCGATGCCGACGAGACCGAGCGTCAGGCCGATGAACAGGCTGGTCAGGCCGCGGATCGGAGAATCCCCGAAGGTCGCCGATACCGTGACGAAGGCGACGCACATCAGCGCGAAATAGTCCTCCGGTCCGAAGCGCACGGCGAAATCGACCAGCCAGGGCGCGAGGAAGGCCAGACCGATGGTGGCGATGGTTCCGGCAACAAAGGAGCCGATCGCGGATGTCGCAAGCGCTGGTCCGCCGCGGCCGGCCTTGGCCATCTTGTTGCCTTCGAGCGCGGTCGCCATCGAGGCGCTCTCGCCGGGCGTGTTGATCAGGATCGCGGTGGTGGAGCCGCCATACATGCCGCCATAATAGATGCCGGCGAACATGATCAGCGAACCGCCGGGGTCGAGCTTGTAGGTGACGGGCAGCAGCAGCGCGACCGTCAACGCGGGGCCGATGCCGGGCAGCACGCCCACGGCGGTGCCGAGGAACACGCCGATCAGCGCGTAAAGCAGATTCATCGGCTGGACGGCGACCGCCATGCCGTGGGCCAACGCGGCAAAGGTGTCCATCACAGCAGTCGCTCCAGCGGGCCGGCCGGAAGGCTGAGCGTGAGCAGCCGGTCGAACGCGAGATAGATGAGGGTCGACATCACGAGAGCGATGATGCTGTCGACGAGGATGGCACGGCGGCCGAAGGCGGCCGATGTTGTCACGAACAGCGCCGACGTCGCCAAGATAAAGCCGCCGCCAAAGCCGATGATGGCGATTAGCAGCGCAAGACCGATGAGGATCAGAACCACAGGCACGGGATCGGCGCTCTCGCGCGCCGGCAAATTGCCGCGCAGCGCGTCGATGAAGTTGCCGATCGCGAGCAGCGCGAGGCCGCTGGCGACCACGACCGGCATCGCCTCCGGCCCCATGCCGTACATCGCGGTGGATGACAGGCCGCGCGCATCGAAGACCAGCACCGCGGCGAGGCCTGCGAGCAATACAGCGATGACGATGCCGGCGCGATCGACGCGCCGCGGCGGCTGAGCCGGATCGCCTGAGGTCATGACTTGACCAGACCGACCGATTTCAGCACGTCGGTGACCCGCACGGTTTCCTTCTTCAGGAAGTCGGCGAAGGCGTCACCGCCGAGATAGGCGTCTTCCCAGCCCTTCTGCTTGAGGATCTCCTTCCAGGCGTCCGACTTCACCATCTTCTCGACCGCATCGCTCAAGGTCTTGCGCTGCTCCGGCGTGATGCCGGGAGGCGCCACCACCGACCGCCAGTTGGCGATCACGAGGTCGATGCCTTGCTCCTTGAAGGTCGGGATGTCGCTGCCCGGGATGCGCTTCTCCGAGGTCACGCCGATCGCGCGCAGCTTGCCGGACTTGATCTGCCCTTCATATTCGCTGAGGCCCGAGATGCCCGCGGTGACCTTGCCGCCGAGGATCGCCGCCAGCGACTCGCCGCCGCCGGAGAATGGGATGTAGTTGATCTTCTTGGCGTCGGCACCGACCGCGCCGGCGAATAACGCCGCCATCACATGGTCGACGCCGCCGGCCGAGCCGCCGGCGAAAGTCACCTTGGCGATATCGGCCTTCACCGCGGCGGCCAGATCCTGCGCAGTCTTGATCGGCGAATTCGCGGGAACCACGATCACCTGGATTTCCTCGGTGAGGCGCGCGATCGGCGTCACCTGCTCGAGCGTGACCGGCGACTTGTTCATGGCGAGCGCGCCCACCATGACGAAGCCGTTGACCATCAGCTGGTTGCCGTCACCCTTGGCACCATTGACGAACTGCGCGATGCCGACGCTGCCGCCGGCGCCGGGAACGTTGGTGACCTGCACGCTGCGCGCGACGCCCGCGGCCACCAGCGCCTGCTGCATGGAGCGCGCGGTCTGGTCCCAGCCCCCGCCCGGGGCCGCCGGCGCCATCAGCTTGAGCTCGAGCTGCTGGGCAAAGGACGGCGTCGCTGCCGCAAGGGTCAGCGCGACGGCTGCGCCGGCAAGGCGCGCGGAAAATTGAAACATGGGGACGCTCTCCAAGCTCATGCGGACGTTTGCCGCATTGTGTCGTTTGGTCGCATATCAGCCAAAACGGCCGATGCTGTCCAGCGACAGTGCCCGGGTTCCCCAGTTAGCGCGGCGCCGGCATCACCCCGCCGAGCGCGACCGTCAACTCGCCGGCGACGTCGCGCACGATTTGGCCGATTTCCGGCAGCCTGTCGTCGGTCAGGCGGCTGGTCATGCCCGAGACGGAAATCGCCGCGAGCGGCTCGGCGCAGTCGTTGTAGACCACTGCGGCAATACAGCGCAGCCCCATGCAGGCCTCTTCATCGTCGAGCGCAAAACCCTGCTTGCGGATTTTTTCGAGCTCCTTGAACAGGTCGCTCGGCCGCACAATCGACTTCTCGGTCAACCGGGGCATGCCGTGATGGCGGATGACGGCGCCGACGTCCTCATCGGAATAGGTTGCGAGCACGGCCTTGCCGACGCCCGACGTCACCATGGGAACGCGGCCGCCGACCTGGGTCAGCGAACGCATGATCTCGCGGCTTTCCATGCGGGTCAGCACGATGATGAACTCATCGTCGACCACGGCGAGATTGGCGGTCTCGCGGGTGAGATCGCGCAGCTTGCGCAAGTAAGGAATCGCCTGTGTGGAGAAATTGCGCCGCCGCGCAAAGCTCGCGCCCACCGTGAACGCGCGCGAGCCGACATGCCATTTTGATTGCGTGCGGTCGAACTGCACGAAGCGGCGGCTTTCCAGCGTCGCGAGCAGGCGATGCACGGTGGAGGCCGACAGGCCGGTGCGCACCGCGAGATCGCTGAGGCGATAGCCTTCATCGTCCTCGGCCAGCGTTTCGAGGATCGACAGCGCGCGATCGACGGACTGCACGCCGCCGTCGCGCGTGTCGTTATCGGCCTCCGATGCCGATCGAGGCTCGAGCGATTTGCGCCGGATCACGTTCTTGCTCATCGCGACCTGCCGCTTATGCATCCGTCATTCCGGGATGGTGCGCCGGGACTGCGCGCAGCGCGGGCCTGGCGTACCAGACCCGGAATCTCGAGATCCCGGGTTCGACGCTCCGGGCCGCGCTTGCGCGGTCCCGTCGCATCGCCCCGGGATGACAGGAGAGATAACGCTCAGAGCAGCCCTGCCCCGCGCGCCCACTTATACTTGGCGCCGAGGACCTCGACTGGCAGCTCGGTCGAGTAGGCGTAGGCCGGGATGCCGTTCTGGTAGAGATATTCGGCGGCTTCCTCGACCTCGACGTCGCCGGCGAGCGAGGCGACGATCGGCTTCACGAAGCCTTTCGCCTCCATCTCCTTCTTCACCTCGACCATGTTGCGGGCGAACACCATCGGCGGCGTGACGATGGTGTGCCAGTAGCCGAGGATCAGCGAGTGGATGCGCTCGTCGGACAGGCCGAGCTTCACCGTGTTGACGTAGGTGATCGGAGGCTCGCCGCCGGTGATATCCACAGGATTTCCGGCAGCTCCAAACGGCGGGATGAACTTCCGGAAGGCCGCGTCCAAATCCGCCGGCATCGACATCAGCGACAGGCCGTTGTCGACGCAGGAGTCCGACAGCAGCACGCCCGAGCCGCCGGCACCGGTGATGATCAGCACGTTCTCGCCCTTCGGCGTCGGCAGCACCGGCACGCCGCGGGCGAACTCGAGCAGTTGCCGCAAGCTACGAGCGCGGATCACGCCGGACTGCGCCAGGACGTCCTCGTAGATCTTGTCGTTACCGGCCAGCGCGCCGGTATGCGACGACGCCGCCTTCGCACCTGCAGACGTGCGGCCGGCCTTGAGCACGACAACCGGCTTCTTCTTGGAGACGCGTTTTGCGGCTTCCGCAAAGGCGCGGCCGTCCTTCAGGTCTTCGCAATGCTGCGCGATGATCGCCGTGTTCGGATCCTGCTCGAAGAAGGCGAGCAGATCGTCCTCGTCGATATCGGATTTGTTGCCGAGGCCGACGATCGCCGACACGCCCATTTTCGCCGAGCGCGAGAAGCCGATGATCGCCATTCCGATGCCGCCGGATTGCGACGACAGCGCCGCCGAGCCCTTGACGTCGTAGGCCGTGCAGAAGGTCGCGCAGAGATTGGCGGGCGTATAGTAGAAGCCGTAGATGTTCGGCCCCATCAGGCGGGTGTCGTACTTCTTGCCGACCTCGACGATCTCGGCCTGCAGCTCCGGCGCACCGGCTTCGGCGAAGCCCGACGGAATCAGCACCGCGCCCGGGATTTTCTTCTCGCCGCATTCGGTGAGCGCGGCCGCCACGAACTTCGCCGGGATCGCGAACACCGCCGTGTCGATCACGCCAGGCACGTCCTTGACGCTCTTGTAGGCCTTGTAGCCGAGGATCTCGGTGGCCTTGGGATGAATCGGATAGATGTCGCCCTTGTAGCCGCCGTTGATGAGGTTCTTCATCACGGAGTTGCCGATCTTGCCGTCCTCGGCGGAGGCGCCGACCACGGCGACCGCCTTCGGCTGCATGATGCGGCTCATCGCCGCGACGATTTCCTCGGTCGGGCGCGGCTTCGGCTTCGGCACATAGGCGAAGTCGACGACGATGCGCACGTCGGCGGCGGTCGCGCCCTTCGCCGTCGCGAACACCGGGTTGAGGTCGAGCTCGACGATTTCAGGGAAATCGGTGACGAGCTGCGAGACCTTGACGATGACATCGGCGAGGGCGTTGCGGTTGACCGGCTCGCCGCCGCGCACGCCCTTCAGGATCTCATGCGCCTGGATGCCGTCGAGCATCGAGAGCGCGTCTTCCTTGGTCGCAGGCGCGAGGCGGAAGGTGATGTCCTTGAGCACCTCGACCAGCACGCCGCCGAGGCCGAAGGCGACCAGCTTGCCGAACGAACCGTCGGTGATGGAGCCGACGATGACCTCGGTGCCGCCGGCCAGCATCTGCTGCACCTGGACGCCGTCGATCTTGGCATCGGCCTTGTACTTCCTGGCGTTGCCGAGAATGGTCTCGTAGGCCTTCTCGGCTTCTTCGGCGGTCTTGAGGCCGACGATGACGCCGCCCGCTTCGGTCTTGTGGAGAATGTCCGGCGAGACGATCTTCATCACGACCGGGAAGCCCATCGACGAGGCCATCTTGCCGGCCTCGCCCGCCGACTTCGCCACGCCCTCCTTCGGCACCGGAATGCCATAGGCGTCGCAGACCAGCTTGCCTTCCGGGGCCGTCAGGCTGGTGCGGTTGTCCGCCTTGACCTGGTCAAGCACCTTGCGGACGGCTTCTTTGGAATTGGACATGTGGCTTCTCCCTTGACCTCAGTTCGTTCTTTTCAAAGCGCGCGCGTGGTTTTGCGGCTGCCCGTGATGCTTGCCATTCGCCGCGCTCTGTTCCATTCCGCGGAACGGAGCGGCATAAAGCGCCAGACTACTCCGCCGCCGTGGATCAAAAATGGCTGGCGATGGCATTTGGTATGCCAGAAGCCAACTTGTCAAGCTGTGGCATCGCTTAGAACGCCGCAAAAAATAGCCAGCTTGACATTCTGGCATGTGGTATGCCAAAAACTTTCCCGTTAATAATCCTGTAAAAGACGACTCCCACTGGAGGAGATTCGTCGTGTCACTGCGGAAACCAACCAAGGCGTTGCCGAACATGGCCGAGGCAGATATCGCAATCGTTCGTATTGCCCCGGAGAGCAGCTTCAAGAACAAGGCGTATGACGCCTTGAAGGAAGCCATCCTCAGGATGGACATCTATTCGACGCCCGAGCCGGTGATGCTCGACGAGCGCGCGCTGTCTGAACGTCTGGGTGTCAGCCGCACGCCGATCCGCGAAGCCATCGCGATGCTCGAGCAGGACGGCTTCGTGAAGACGGTGCCGCGCCGCGGCATCATGGTGGTGCGCCGGACCAAGAGCGAGATCGTCGACATGATCCGCGCCTGGGCGGCGCTGGAAAGCATGGCCGCGCGCCTCATCACCACCACTGCGCGCAAGAAGGACATCACGGCGCTGCGCGATTACTTCAAGGACTTCGGCAAGGACCGCCTGCCCGAGGATCACGTCGAGGAATATTCGCGCGCCAATATCGCCTTCCATCAGGCGCTGATCTCGCTGTCGGAATCGCCGGTGCTGGTCGATCTCACCAACGACCTCCTCCTGCACGTGCGCGGCTATCGCCAGCTGACCATCGGACGCAAGGACCGCACTGCGACCTCGCTGCCCGAGCATCTCGGCATGATCGAAGCACTGGAGGCGCGCGACACCGAGCTCGCCGAGAAGCGTGCCCGCGACCACACTCTCGGCCTTGCCGCTTACGTCGAAGCGCACGGCCAGGAACTGTTTACTTAACCAAGCAACGTTCACCAGAAGGGCGAACAATTCGCCCCACTATCTGAGACCAGGGAGACAAGGCCCATGCTGAATACCGCGACCAAGTCCGAGGCACCGGGCACCGAGCAGGAGCTGACGGATGGCTTCCATCTCGTCATCGACGCGCTCAAGCTGAACGGCATCACCACCATCTATAATGTGCCGGGCATCCCGATCACGGATTTGGGCCGCATGGCGCAGGCCGAGGGCATTCGCATGATCTCATTCCGCCACGAGCAGAATGCCGGTTATGCGGCGGGCATCGCCGGCTACCTCACCAAGAAGCCCGGCATCTGCCTCACCGTCTCCGCGCCCGGCTTCCTCAATGGTCTCACCGCGCTCGCCCACGCCACCACCAACTGCTATCCGATGATCCTGATCTCGGGCTCATCCGAGCGCGAGATCGTCGACCTGCAGCAGGGCGACTACGAAGAAATGGACCAGCTCGCGATTGCAAAACCGCTGTGCAAGGCGGCCTATCGCGTGCTGCACGCGCAGGACATCGGCATCGGCCTGGCCCGCGCCATCCGCGCTGCTGTCTCGGGCCGTCCGGGCGGCGTCTATCTCGACCTGCCGGCCAAGCTGTTCGGCCAGGTGATGAACGCCGATGCCGGCCAGAAGTCGCTGGTCAAGGTGATTGATGCTGCGCCCGCGCAGATCCCCTCGCCCGCTTCCATCAAGCGTGCGCTCGACGTGCTCAAGAGCGCAAAGCGTCCGCTCATCATCCTCGGCAAGGGCGCGGCCTACGCGCAGGCCGACGAGGAGATCAAGACCTTCGTCGAGAAGAGCGGCATCCCCTTCCTGCCGATGAGCATGGCCAAGGGCCTCCTCTCCGACACGCATCCGCAATGCGCAGGTGCTGCCCGCTCGACGGTGCTGAAAGAGTCCGATGTCGTGCTGCTGATCGGCGCGCGGCTGAACTGGCTGCTCTCGCACGGCAAGGGCAAGAACTGGGGCGAAGCGCCCAAGAAGTTCATCCAGGTCGATATCGAGCCGCGCGAGATGGACTCCAACGTCGAGATCGTCGCGCCCGTCGTCGGCGACATCGGCTCGGTCGTCTCCGCCTTCAACCAGGCGATGGCTTCGGGCTGGACCGCACCGCCCGCCGAATGGACCAAGGCGATTTCGTCCAAGCGCGAAGAGAACGTCGCCAAGATGGCGCCGAAGCTCATGAACAACAAGTCGCCGATGGACTATCACGGCGCGCTCGGCGTGCTGAAGAACGTCATCAAGGAGCATCCGGAGGCGATCCTCGTCAACGAAGGTGCCAACACGCTCGATCTCGCCCGCGGCGTCATCGACATGTACCGGCCGCGCAAGCGTCTCGACGTCGGCACCTGGGGCGTGATGGGCATCGGCATGGGCCAGGCGATCGCGGCCGCACTCGAGACCGGTCACCCCGTGCTCGCGGTGGAAGGCGACTCGGCGTTCGGCTTCTCCGGCATGGAGGTCGAGACCATCTGCCGCTACAACCTGCCGATCTGCGTCGTGATCTTCAACAATGACGGTATCTATCGCGGCACCGACGTCAACGGCGCCAACGCCGATCCGGCAACGACGGTATTCGTCAAGGGCGCGCGCTACGACAAGATGATGGAAGCCTTCGGCGGCGTCGGCGTGAATGCCACCTCGCCCGACGAGCTCAAGCGCGCCGTCAACGAAGCCATGAAGTCCGGCAAGCCGACGCTCATCAACGCGGTGATCGATCCGGCTGCGGGCTCGGAGAGCGGCCGCATCGGCAATCTCAATCCGCAGAGCGTTCTGCAGAAGAAGAAGTAAGTCCACCCCCTCAACCCTTTATTCCCTGCGGTTAGCGGGGGCAGACACAGAGTACGGAGCAACACGATGACCAAAGCGCTCACGGGCGTTCGCATTCTCGACTTCACCCACGTTCAATCAGGACCGACCTGCACGCAGCTGCTCGCCTGGTTCGGCGCTGACGTGATCAAGGTGGAACGTCCGGGCGTGGGTGACATCACCCGCGGCCAGCTGCAGGACATCCCGAACGTGGACAGCCTGTATTTCACCATGCTCAACCACAACAAGCGCTCGATCACGCTCGACACCAAGAACCCCAAGGGCAAGGAAGTCCTCACCGAGCTGATCAAGAAGTGCGACGTGCTGGTGGAAAACTTCGGCCCCGGCGTGCTCGACCGCATGGGCTTCCCCTGGGAGAAGATCCAGGCCATCAACCCGAAGATGATCGTCGCCTCGATCAAGGGCTTCGGCCCCGGACCGTACGAAGACTGCAAGGTCTATGAGAACGTCGCCCAGTGCACCGGCGGCGCCGCCTCCACTACCGGCTTCCGCGACGGCCTTCCGCTGGTCACCGGCGCGCAGATCGGCGACAGCGGCACCGGCCTCCACCTCGCGCTCGGCATCGTCACCGCGCTCTATCAGCGCACCGTCACCGGCAAGGGCCAGAAGGTTACGGCTGCGATGCAGGACGGCGTACTCAACCTCGCGCGCGTAAAACTGCGCGACCAGCAGCGCCTCGCCCATGGCCCGCTGAAGGAATACAGCCAGTACGGCGAAGGCATTCCGTTCGGCGACGCCGTGCCGCGCGCCGGCAATGATTCCGGCGGCGGCCAGCCCGGCCGCATCGTCAAGTGCAAAGGCTGGGAGACCGATCCCAACGCCTACCTCTACTTCATCACCCAGGCGCCGGTCTGGGAGAAGATCTGCGACGTGATCGGCGAACCCGGCTGGAAGACCCATCCCGACTACGCCAAGCCGCCGGCCCGGCTGTCGCGCCTCAACGAGATTTTTGCGCGCATCGAGCAGTGGACGATGACCAAGACCAAGTTCGAGGCGATGGAAATCCTCAACAAGGACGACATCCCCTGCGGGCCGATCCTGTCGATGAAGGAGATCATCGAGGACCAGTCGCTGCGCGCGACCGGCACCTTGGTCGAAGTCGACCACCCCACCCGCGGCAAGTACATTTCGGTCGGCAACCCGATCAAGCTGTCGGATAGCCCGAGCGACGTCGAGCGCTCCCCGCTGCTCGGCGAGCACACTGACGAGATCCTGCGCTCCGTGCTTGGCTTCAGCGACCACCAGGTCGCCGACATCCACAAGTCTGGCGCGCTCGACCCGCCGCAGAAGCAGGCCGCGGAGTAAGCGGACCTATCAGTGAACGACGAAAGGCCGCCGGTTTCGGCGGCCTTTTTGTTCGGGCCAAGGGAACCGAACCGCAGGCCGGCCGTTATTGCTTCGACCGGCATGCTCTCAGCAGTGCGAGCGTACCGCGTCCACGGCGAGTGACCAAGCCTCGCGCCAGACCCGCCCAACACTGAAGGATTGTCCACCCTCCCGTTCAGAGGGTGACTAATCGGCTTGCAAGCGGGAGGCGCCGCGTCCGGCGCTCGCGGGCTACGCCCATTGATCGAAGTGAGGTCGAAATGTTGAGAGATCAATCCTCTGATCGGGCCAAGCGTGAAGCCAACAAGGCGTTCAAGCCTGTCAAGACGCAGAAGCCCATGACTGACTATGCGAAGGACCAGCACTCCCTCAACGAGAATCGGGAGCGGCTCAAGGCGGAGCGATTAGCCCGCGAGGCAAAGTCGAAGGAGCTGCTTGAAAAAGGCTTGCCCGAATAGGAAGCGCGCTGTCGCTGGTTACGATCTGACATCCGGCCGGTGAAGGCCGCCGAATTGGCGCCTGATCTTGAGCTAGAGCATCGAGAGAACGACGATGCCGTCTTCGAGCTCCCCGGACGCCAGCCGGGTCCGCGCGATGCGCTCGAACTCGGTGCGGTGTTTCTGAAGATAGCTGAAAGCCTGTTTCTGCGTTTGGAACGTGGTCGCGAGCCGGCACATCTGTCGGCCTGCGCCAAGCGCCAGGAAAAAGGTGATTGTGCCACCGCCGTCCGACTTGGCTCTAGGCACGACCCGCACTCTTTGGCATGTGACCGGTCCTCTCCAGATTTCGTCGGCGGCGCTGCTGAAGTCGATTATTGCGGCGGCTTCTTCTTGCGCTTCGTCGGGGTTGGTGCCGGTAACGATGCGCGAAGGGTTGCATCGGCCGCTTCCTTGGCTTCGCGCAGTTCGCGAAGCCTTGCCATGTTCTTGCGAACGTCGACCGCCTGCTTTTCGGCATCCGCCATCGCGCGTGCTCCTTCCTCAGCCGCCAGGCGCTGGCGGTTGGAACGCGCGATGCCTTCGGGTGACGGTTCTGCCGATTTCCTGGCGCTCATCCTTCACCCTGCTCCGAATAGACAAAACCCGCTCAATCCTTGCGATCGAGCGGGCAGCGTGGCCGCTTCAGTACATCCGTGAAACGGCCCCAAAGCGCGATGCGATCACGATGAACCGTCATCGCGCTTTTAGATTTGTTGTCTAAGCATGATCTTTCCGGAAAACCGCTGCGCACTTTTCCGGATCATGCCTTAGCGAGCTCAAGCCAGCGAGAGATTCTCAGCGCTGACTTTGCCCCGCATCTTGTCGGTCTTGGCCTCGAAGTTGACCTTTTGGCCTTCAGCGAGACCCGCAAGACCAGCCCGCTCGACCGCGCTGATGTGAACGAACACATCGTTGCCGCCGTCGTCGGGCTGAATGAATCCAAAGCCCTTCTGGCCGT
Source organism: Bradyrhizobium sp. AC87j1 (assembly GCF_002936975.1). Classification (NCBI taxonomy): domain Bacteria; kingdom Pseudomonadati; phylum Pseudomonadota; class Alphaproteobacteria; order Hyphomicrobiales; family Nitrobacteraceae; genus Bradyrhizobium; species Bradyrhizobium sp. AC87j1. The sequence continues at coordinate 17,425 of NZ_PTFE01000046.1, read as the reverse complement.
TGAACCACTTCACGGTACCTGTCGTCATTTTCTTCTCCAAAGCGCGCAAGCGCACATTCCGCGTGACGCTCACGCAGAACCAATTCAATTCGTCGATGTCTATGGAAAAGGAGCCCGCGGGCGCATTCAACAAGGCACAGCGGCTGAACGAACGAATTCAGGGTATACCCCACCAACCCCAGTTGCAAGGCTTGGCCAAGCTTAATTGCACCAGGGACCTCGGCGGAACAGTCCCAGGTTTGAGGCGACTACGCGGGGCCTCCCTCTGGCGAAACGGCTTAGGAGTTGAACGAGGAACGGCTGCGGAATTGTGGCTTCCGTTGACGAGGCGTAGACATTCGGGCTGATCTTGCTGCTCGGAATGGGAGGTCACCATGTCACTACTGGGCAAGGCCGCCGTCGCGATGTGGTGGAGCGTTCGCCCCGAGCAGCGCACCGAGTTCGGCGACTGGCATTCGCATGAACACTTCCCGGAGCGGATGAGCATTCCCGGCTTCCGGCGCGGGTCGCGATGGACGAGCACGACGGACGCCGAAGGTTTCTTCGTGCTTTACGAGCTCGAGCAGTACGAGGTCCTCACGTCGAAGGGATATCTCGACCGGCTCAATGCGCCAACGCCGTGGTCGACCAAGATGATGCCGCATCATCTCGGCATGGTCCGCAGCCAATGCCGGATCGTCGCGAGCTTTGGCGGAGGTGTGGCGACCTCGCTTGCCACCATCAGGCTGTCGCCGGAAGCCGGACGGGATGCGCAATTGCAGACGCGCCTGTCGGAAACGCTCAGCGCATTGGCGCTGCAGCCGGGGCTGACAGGCGCCCACCTCCTCTTCACCGACACGCCTCGCACGAGCGCGCCCACCACCGAGCAGCAGATCCGCGGCAAGGACGGCGCTGCCGACTGGATCGTCCTGCTGTCGGGTTACGATGCCGATGTGGTTGACGCCGGGATCGCCGGCCAATTCTCGCCGTCGTCGCTTCACGCAGCGGGCGCTGGCGAGGATATCATGATCGGCCGCTACAGGCTGGCATTCACGATGACGCCACAGGATGTCGCAGCGATCTAGCAACCCGGCCAGAAGGACCGCTGACAAAAAAAACGAGATGCCCATGTCGGATCGGCGGCTTCCCGGTCGTCCTCGTGACATGAATGGGCCATAGACGCCAATCTCGGGCCCATCAATCACTGAGGATAACAACCATGCCCAGCACGATCCGCCTGCACCGCGTTCTCGCCACCAGCCCGCAAAAAGTCTATCGCGCTTTCCTGGAGGCCGATGCGATGGCGAAATGGCTGCCGCCGAACGGCTTCACCTGCACCGTGCATCATTTCGAGCCCAAGGTCGGGGGCACGTTCAAGATGTCGTTCCGGAATTTCACGACGGGCAACAGCCATTCGTTCGGCGGCGAATATGTCGAGCTCGTGCCCGGCGAACGTCTCCGCTACACCGACAGGTTCGACGATCCCAACCTGCCCGGCGAGATTGAGGTCACCGTGATCCTGAAGAAGGTCTCGGTTGGCACCGAAGTGGACATCACGCAGGCCGGCATCCCCGACGTGATCCCGCCGGAGGCCTGCTATCTCGGCTGGCAGGAATCGCTGCGCAATCTGGCGAAGCTCGTCGAGCCGGAGATTAATCAGTAGCGGCGGCGTTGGCGTCGTAGGGTGGGCAAAGGCGCACTTGCGCCGTGCCCACGATCTTTCCGATACGGCGACAGACGCGCGGACACGCTTCGCGTTGCCCACCCTACGGCACTGTTCGATCCGATGCGCCGTTCTACCCACGCCGTCATTGCGAGTGTAGCGAAGCAGAGTGTTTCCGCGGTGGGATTCTGGATTGCTTTGCTGCGCTCGCAATGACGGAGAATCGTTAAGCCCCCGCCTTCGCCTCGAGCCCGCCGCCGGCAGTCCAGCGGTCCGGGTTGGGGCTGTGCCCGATCAAGGCGAGCCCATAGGCGATCGACTCGAACTGGTCGCCCGACATCAGCCGTTCGTTGCCGAACCGCTCGGCGAACAGTTTTCGGACCGCCGGTACGAAGGACGTGCCGCCGGTCAAGAACACCTTCTCGATCTCGCGCGCGGTGATGCCGGCTTCGGCCAGCACCTTGTCGACGGTGGCCCCGAGCCGGGCGATGTCGTCGGCAATCCAGGATTCGAAATTCTTCCGCGTGATGGCCGCGCCGATGTCGACGCCGCCGCCCTTGAAGCGGAAATCCACCTCGTCCTGCGCCGACAGCGCGACCTTTGCGTCGGACACCGCGCGGTACAGCGAAAAGCCGAGGTCGAGATCGACGATGGTGATGAAATCCTCCAGCAGCTTCGGCTTCAGCGCGGTGCGCGCAAGCTCCCTCAGCTCGCGCAGATCGCCGTTGCTCTTCATCATCGCCAGCTGATGCCAGCGCGCCAGGTTGGTGTAATGGCCGCTGGGGATCGGCAGCACCTTGTCGAAGGAGCGGAAGCTGGAGCCCTTGCCGAGCCGCGGCGAGACGACGTGGTCGACGATGCGGTAATCAAACGTGTCGCCGGCGATGCCGATGCCGGCGTGGCCGAGCGGCTCGGCGCGAAGGCTGCCGCCCGCGCGCGAGAAACGCATCACGGAGAAATCGCTGGTGCCGCCGCCGAAATCCGCAACCAGCACGGTGGCATCGCGCTCCAGCCTTCGGGCAAAGGAGAACGCCGCGCCCACGGGCTCGTAGACATAGCGCGCATGGCCGGCGCCCAGGCGCTCGAACGCTGCGCGGTAGCGCTGCATCGCCAGCGCCTCATCGGGATTGCCGCCGGCGAAGCGCACGGGGCGGCCGACCGTGATGGTCGAGGTCTCGAAGCCGAACCTGTCGCCGCCATGGCGCGCCAGCGTCCGTAGGAACGCCGCCAGAATGTCCTCGAACTTGAAGCGCTGCCGGAACACCTGCGTGGTGTTGAAGCTGCTGCTCGCCGCAAACGTCTTGAACGACTGCAGGAAGCGGTAGACGTGGCGTCCTTCCAGGAATTGCTCGATCGCCCAGGGGCCGCCCTCGGCCTGGGCGCCGACGCCTGGCCGGTCCTCCCAGAAGCACAAAGCCGATACATAGACGCTGTGGCGCTGTCCGCCGTGGTCGAAGCGGATGGCCTCGACCCGGCGGTCGTCCGCCGCAAGGGCGACGACCGTATTGCTGGTCCCAAAATCGATGCCGATCGAGACGGCGGGCGAGGCGCTCGACATGAACCACTCTGACAGATGATTGGAAGGGGGCAGACCACTAGCGGCTTTGACTTGCCCTGCCAAGCCTTGCCCTGCCAAGCCTTGCCCTTCAAAGCCTTGCCCTGCAAAGCCCCTCGCCTATTAAGGCTCGCTTTAGGTTCGCGCCGGTGGACCCCGATTTCCGCTTCAATCGAATGAATAAGCCCTTGATCGCCATTTTCGGCGTTCGAGGATGGCGTCTAAGACGGAAAAGCCTTCTTTGGGGTACGCCATTTAAGCCCGAACCGGCCCCATTAACTCGTCATTATGCTGCGATGCGGAACTTTCTATGCTGCTATGCAAACAAACGCGTAGACAGTGGCATCTGGTATACATAGTTTCATCCCCAGACGAGACGCCAAGACTGATCGTCTCAAGAAAGGGAATTCCAATGTCCAAGACTGCTTCCGTCGCTTTCGCCCCCTCCTCCTCGCTGTTCAGCCGCTTTATGGCTGCAGTCGACCGTTTCCTGATGGCGAGCGCCGAGATCTCGAACCACAACGGCGACCTGCCGCGTTTCGGCCTGTAAGAAGGCCTCCCGCGCAGCCGAAACGGCGCGCGGCCCGCAGACGGTTCGTTTGATCAATGGCCCCCTCGTCGGGGCCATTTTCTTTTGGTCCCCGCTTCGCCCGCGAACACAACTGCGACGATTGGTCCGCCGATTTGGGCGGCCGTCCAATTGTGAGCCAGCTGGCATCTCGCATACCATTCGACAACCAAAAACGATTGCACGACCAAGGTGCTGGATGGGGATGCAGAGCGCGGGACAGGAACGGCCAAGGAGATGGCACGTTTGCCAATCATGGCGGAGCCTTAGCCCAAAGGAGCGGATGTCGCGCCTTGTCCCCGCTCATAAACTTCTGGTTGGTGAGGCTGCAATGGGAGATCGACCGCAAAGGTGACCCCAAGCGTGTGAATCCAGATGGGCTGACGCGAGCTGGCAAAGAACGGCCGCGTTTCGACAGGGAGAGAAACGAGATGAAGTCATTCGTTCTGAATGTCGCTTTGGCGGCAATGGCGATGTCGTGCGCCGGCAGCACTGCAAGTTTTGCGGCCTGGGAGCCGGTTCGGCCGGTCGAGTTCATCGTGCCCGCGGGCACCGGTGGCGGCGCCGATCAGATGGCACGAACCATCCAGGGCATCGTCACCAAGCATAATCTCATGAAGCAGCCGCTGGTCGTCATCAACAAGGCCGGCGGTGCAGGCGGCGAAGGCTTTCTCGACGTGAAGACGTCGTCGGGCAATCCGCACAAGATCATCATCACGCTCTCGAACTTGTTCACGACGCCGCTGGCAACGGGGATTCCGTTCAACTGGAAGGATTTGACTCCGGTCGCGATGCTGGCGCTGGATGAATTCGTGCTCTGGGTGAATGCCGAAAAGCCGTTCAACACCGTCAAGGATTACGTCGACGCCGCGAAGAAGGCACCAAGCGGCTCATTCAAGATGGGCGGCACCGGCTCGAAGCAGGAAGACCAGATCATTACGGTCGGCATCGAGAAGGCGATCGACGCGAAGTTCACCTACATCCCCTACAAGGGCGGCGGCGAGGTCGCGGTTCAGCTCGTCGGCAATCACGTCGATTCCACCGTCAACAATCCGATCGAGGCGGTCGCGCAATGGCGCGGCGGCAAGCTCCGCCCGCTCTGCGTCTTCGACGCCCAGCCGATGGCCTATGACGAGCCGATCGCCGAGGGCAAGGCCTGGAAGGACATTCCGACCTGTAAGTCGCAGGGCCTCGCGATGGAATATCTCATGCTGCGCGGCATCTTCATGTCGCCCAAGGCCACCAAGGATCAGGTCGAGTATTACGTCGAGCTGTTCAAGAAGGTTCGCGCCACGCCGGAATGGCAGGATTTCATGAAGAGCGGCGCCTTCAACACGACCTTCCTGGCTGGAGCCGACTACGCCAAATGGATCGAGGCGGAGGAGAAGCGCCACGAAGGCCTGATGAAGGATGCCGGTTTCCTCGCGCCGGGAAATTGATTCCCGAATCGATCCGCGACATCGATGACGGATGAGGACGCCGGTCGTCCTCCCGTCTGCTGCGAAACGTGCGATTCCGCCTGGAGCTCCCATGACTGAACAATCCGAATCCGGTCCGGCCCACAAGACGGTGGAGATCGGCATGGCGCTGTTGATCGGCGTCTTCGGCCTGATCGTGATCTTCGGCAGCATCAAGGCCGGCATCAACTGGGGCGCGGAGGGTCCGCGAGCCGGGTTCTTCCCGTTCTATGTCGGCGCCGTCATCGTCGGCGCGAGTGCCATCAACCTGTGGCACGCGCAGCGCGACGACGACGGCCGGCTGTTCGCGGAATGGGGACAGCTGCGCCAGGTCATGAGCGTCGTCGTGCCCACCGCGATCTATGTCGGCTCGATGCCGTTCATCGGCCTCTACATCGCCTCGATGGTCTTCATCGCCTGGTTCATGCGCTGGCTCGGCGGTTATCGCTGGCTGACGGTCATCGCGGTGGCGGTCGGCATGCCGGTGGTGACCTATCTCGTTTTCGAGCGCTGGTTCCTGGTCCCGCTTCCCAAGGGGCCGTTCGAGGAGTGGCTCGGTCTGTAAGGGCCACGCATTCATTCAATTGCTGCTGCAGGACGTATCGATATGGAAGAGTTGGCCAATCTATTTCACGGCTTCGCGGTCGCCCTGCAGCCCTACAACATCATGCTGATGATCATCGGCATCACGCTCGGGGTCATCATCGGCGTGCTGCCGGGGCTTGGGGGCGCCAACGGCGTGGCGATCCTGCTTCCCCTGACCTTCAGCATGCCGCCGACGTCGGCGATCATCATGCTGTCATGCATCTATTGGGGCGCATTGTTCGGCGGCGCCATCACCTCGATCCTGTTCAACATCCCCGGCGAGCCCTGGTCCGTGGCGACCACCTTCGACGGCTATCCCATGGCGCAGCAGGGCAAGCCCGGCGAAGCCCTGACGGCCGCCTTCACCTCCTCCTTCGTCGGCGCGCTGTTCGCCGTCATCATGATCACGCTGGTCGCGCCGCTGGTCGCGGGCTTTGCGCTGCGATTTGGTCCGGCGGAGAAGTTCGCGGTGTACTTCCTCGCCTTCTGCAGCTTCGTCGGCCTCAGCAAGGAGCCGCCGTTCAAGACCATCGCGGCAATGATGATGGGCTTTGCACTCGCAGCGGTTGGCCTCGATTCGATCACCGGGCAATTGCGACTGACCTTCGGCGTCACCGAGCTGCTCAACGGGTTCGACTTCCTGATCGCCGTGATCGGCTTGTTCGGGATCGGCGAGATTCTGCTGACCATGGAGGAAGGGCTCGCCTTCCGCGGCGGCAATGCCAGCATCAACCTTCGGGTCGTGCTTCAGACTTGGCGCGAGCTGCCCACCTACTGGATGACCTCGCTGCGCTCCTGCCTGATCGGCTGCTGGATGGGCGTCACACCCGCCGGAGCGACGCCGGCATCCTTCATGAGCTACGGCATCGCCAAGCGCCTGGCGCGGCGCGGCAACAATTTCGGCAAGGGCGAGATCGAAGGCGTGATCGCGCCGGAGACGGCCGCGCATGCGGCAGGCACCTCGGCGCTGCTGCCGATGCTGTCGCTCGGCGTGCCCGGCTCGCCGACGGCTGCCGTGCTGCTCGGCGGCCTCCTGATCTGGGGCCTGCAGCCAGGTCCGATGCTGTTCGTCGAGCAGAAGGAATTCGTCTGGGGCCTGATCGCTTCGATGTATCTCGGCAATCTCGCCGGCCTCATCGTCGTGCTCACCTGCGTGCCGCTCTTCGCCGCGATCCTGCGCGTGCCGTTCGGCATCATCGCCCCGCTCATCCTGGTGCTGTGCGCGATCGGCGCCTATTCGGTGCACAACAGCACCTTCGACGTGATGCTGATGCTGGTGTTCGGCGTACTCGGCTATCTCCTGAAGAAGTGCAACTACCCGCTCGCACCTCTCGTGCTCGCCATCGTGCTCGGCGACAAGGCCGAGGAAGCCTTCCGCCAATCGCTGCTGGGATCGCAAGGCTCGCTCGGGGTGTTCTTCTCCAACGGCCTCGTCAGCACCATCATGGCGCTCGGTCTGGTCGCCCTGTTCTGGTCCGCGATCCAGGAAGGCTACAGCCGGCTGCGCATGTCGATGGCGTGAGGCGCGCGCAGGCGCATTCGGCGTCGGCGGCCGCCGATTCCGCCGGGCGGCCGAGCTACTGGGATATAGAATTCCAGGATTGAGCGTTCACTGCACGGCCGCGCACCCGGATGTGCCCGGGGCAGCGCGCACCACCGACCGGAAGCTGAAAATCGCGGAGGCACGGATTCCCGCGCCTGCTTGCGGCTTTCGCCACGACAAGCAAGACTTCTCACAAAATCAATGGGTTGATCGCAGGCTGGAAGCCGATTGGGCTTTACAATCGAGCAGCCATGGTGCATGTGAAGAATCCGCGATATTTCGCCGCACCCTCCAGTCCTTCGCTTGAATCTTGGCATAATGAATACCAGGATGCGAACCAGCGCACGCATAAAAATGATCGGCGCCTTCGGGAGGGTTTTTTATGACAGATATGGTGCAGTCAACAGCGGCCCCAAGCGTCGCGCGCGTCAGCGATGCCTATCGCTGGACGCAGTTGGCGGTTGGCGTCGCCGCGATGGTGATGATCGCCAACTATCAATACGGCTGGACGTTCTTCGTCCCTGACATCCAGAAGAAGTTCGGCTGGGATCGCGCGTCGATCCAATGGGCCTTTACGCTCTTTGTCCTGTTCGAGACCTGGCTGGTCCCGATCGAAGGATGGTTCGTCGACAAGTACGGTCCGCGCATCGTCGTGCTGGTCGGCGGCGTTCTCTGCGCCATCGGCTGGGCGATCAACGCGCAGGCCACCACGCTCAACGGCTTCTATCTCGGCATGATCATCGCGGGCATCGGCGCCGGCGGCGTCTACGGCACCTGCGTCGGCAACGCGCTGAAGTGGTTTCCGGACAAGCGCGGTCTTGCCGCGGGCATTACGGCCGCGGGCTTCGGTGCGGGCTCCGCGCTGACCGTCGCGCCGATCCAGGCCATGATCAAGGACAGTGGATTCCAGACCACCTTCCTCTATTTCGGCCTCGGACAGGGCATCATCATCTGCATCCTCGCCTTCTTCCTGCTCGCACCGAAAGCAGGCCAGGTGCCGAACGTGGTGGCGAATGCCAATCTGCTGCAGACCCGGCGCAACTACCAGCCGACCGAGGTGCTGCGTCAGCCGATCTTCTGGCTGATGTACTTCATGTTCGTGATCGTCGGCGCCGGCGGCTTGATGGTGACGGCCAACCTGAAGCCCATCGCGGCCGACTGGAAGGTCGACAACGTGCCCGTCACGCTGATGGCGGTGACGATGACGGCGGTGACGTTCGCGGCCACCATCGACCGCGTGCTCAACGGCCTGACGCGTCCGTTCTTCGGCTGGATCTCCGACATGATCGGCCGCGAGAACACGATGTTCATCGCCTTCGGCATGGAAGGTTTCGGCATCTGGATGCTCTACCTCTGGGGCCACGATCCCCTCTGGTTCGTGCTGCTCTCGGGCTTCGTGTTCTTCGCCTGGGGTGAGATCTACTCGCTGTTCCCCTCGACCTGCACCGACACGTTCGGCGCCAAGTTCGCGACCACCAATGCCGGCCTGCTCTACACTGCGAAGGGCACCGCCGCACTGCTGGTCCCGATCGGCAATTACATGCAGCAATCGTCGGGCACGTGGGACAGCGTGTTCATCATCGCGGCCGGCGCCAACATCCTGGCTTCGCTGCTGGCGATCGCGGTGCTCAAGCCCTGGCGCAAGGTCGTGGTCGCAAAATCGACCATCTGACACGCTCCATCACAGCTCTTCATCGAGCAGACGCCCGGCCTCACGGCCGGGCGTTGTCGTTTTGGCGACGTCTTGCAGCGCCGTTCCCGCTCCAATGGAACCGCAGATTTGTGACAATCCGCCGCAGATAGGGCTTGCATTCTGGAATATGGTATACCAAGCTCCGCGCCGCGCTTGCGACGATAAGCCACAACATTTGCGACACTGGGTCATCTTGCCATCCAAAGTCGTGATCAATCAGGCGCGTTGGGAGGTTCTTGATGATTTCCAGCACGGACGGCGCCGTCACGGCCGCGCCTCTTCGCACCGGTTTCCGTTGGCTCCAGCTCGTCATGGGCATCGTCTGCATGGCGATGATCGCCAACCTGCAATACGGCTGGACGCTGTTCGTCGATCCGATTGATGCGGCCCACCACTGGGGACGCGCCGCGATCCAGCTCGCCTTCACCGTCTTCGTCGTCACCGAGACCTGGCTGGTGCCGATCGAGGCCTGGTTCGTCGACAAATACGGCCCGCGCATCGTCGTCATGTTCGGCGGCGTAATGATCGCACTGTCCTGGATTCTCAACTCCTATGCCGACAGTCTCACTTTGCTCTACGCGGCCGCGATCATCGGCGGCATGGGCGCGGGCGCGGTGTACGGCACCTGCGTCGGCAACGCGCTGAAATGGTTTCCCGACCGCCGGGGCCTTGCCGCCGGCGCGACCGCCGCGGGCTTCGGCGCGGGCGCCGCGCTCACCATCGTGCCGATCGCGACCATGATCGCATCGAGCGGCTATCAGCACGCCTTCTTCACCTTCGGCATCGGCCAGGGCGTGATCGTGTTCGTGCTCGCCTTCTTCATCCAGCCGCCGCGGCTCTCGATCCCGCCGAAGAAGAAGCAGCTCAACCTGCCGCAGACCAAGATCGACTTCACCCCGCCGCAGGTGCTGCGCAGCCCTATTTTCTGGGTGATGTATCTCGTCTTCGTCATGGTCGCATCCGGCGGCCTGATGACCGCGGCGCAGATCGGCCCGATCGCGCACGACTTCAAGATCGCCGACACCCCGGTCACGCTGGCCGGCTTCCAGATGGCGGCACTGACCTTCGCGATCTCGCTCGACCGCATCCTCGACGGTTTCGGACGCCCCTTCTTCGGCTGGGTCTCCGACACGATCGGCCGCGAGCACACCATGTTCATCGCCTTCGGCACGGCGGCGCTGATGCTGCTGACGCTGTCGGCTTACGGTCATGTCCCGGTCGTGTTCGTGCTCGCGACCGCCGTGTATTTCGGCGTGTTCGGCGAGATCTACTCGCTGTTCCCGGCGACCTGCGGTGACACCTTCGGCTCGAAATTCGCGACCACCAACAACGGCATGCTCTACACCGCGAAAGGCACCGCCTCGCTGCTCGTCCCGCTCGCCAGCGTGATCTCGGCGACGTACGGCTGGAAGGCCGTGTTCGTGGTCGCGGTCGCGTTGAACGCGACGGCGGCGCTGACGGCGTTGTTCGTGATCAAGCCGATGCGCCGCTCCTTCATCCTCGGCAAGGAAGCCGAGAGCGCGAACACCGCAACCGGCAGCGCCGAGACCACTGCAAAGACCGAGACGGCGTAGCCGCCGCTTACATTGCAGGGATCAACAAGGGGCGCAGCGATGCGCCCCTTTCTTTTTCGCACACGGCAAACGTCAGTATTGCTGTCGCAAGATTTTTCGGATCGCCCAAACCAGCCCTTGACGATTGGCATTATGTATACCACACTTCCAGCAACATTCACCCAGGGAGGTTGTAATGCTGGTCGGAGACATTCTGCGCAAGAAGACACCGCGCGTTGTCACGGTGCGAATGAACGAAACGGTGGGTATCGCCGCCAAGCTGATGCGCGCCAACAACATCAGCGCTCTCGTGGTCAAGGACGTGGTCCGCTCCGAGGGCAATACCGCCGTCGGCATGTTCACTGAGCGCGACGTGGTGCGCGCCGTCGCCGAGCACGGCGCGAATGCCGTCAACGTCAAGGTCTCGCAGCTCGTCTCGGTGCAGCAGCTGGTGTCCTGCAGCTCGAGCGATACGATCGAGCAGGTCCGGCATCTGATGAACCGGCATCACATCCGCCATTTGCCCGTCATCGACGATTACAGCCTCGTCTCCGTCATCAGCATGCGCGACATCGCAGCTGCCATGGACGAGGCCATCAACGGCACGCCGCAAGCGGCAGCCTAAAGCGACGCACACTTCCCCTGTGACTACCGGCCGGCTCGGACACGTTCGAGCCGGACCGGATCTTTCGTCCCAAAATTCCGGTCTCCCGCGAGGATTTCATGAAGATCTGCATCTACGGCGCCGGCGCAATCGGCGGATATCTCGGGGTTCAGCTTGCACGCGCAGGCGCCGATGTCAGCCTCATCGCGCGCGGCGCCCATCTTGCCGCAATGCGCGAGCGCGGCCTGACGCTGCTCGCGGGCGAGGAGAGGCACACCGTGCATCCGCGCTGCACCGACGATCCCGCCGAGCTCGGCGTGCAGGACTACATCATCATCACGCTGAAGGCGCATTCCATCACCGGCGTGATCGAGAAGATGCAGCCGCTGCTCGGGCCGCACACCCGCATCGTCACCGCCGTCAACGGCATCCCCTATTGGTACTTCTACAAGCACGGCGGCCAATACGAGAATTCGACGCTGGAGAGCATCGACCCCGGCGGACGACAGTGGCGCGAGATCGGCGCCGAGCGCGCCATCGGCTGCATCGTCTATCCCGCCACCGAGATCGAGGCGCCCGGCGTGATCCGCCACGTCTACGGCAACAACTTCCCGCTCGGCGAGCCCTCCGGCGAGATCACGAGCGACGTGCAGCGCCTTGCCGATCTGTTCGTCGCGGCCGAGCTGAAGGCGCCGGTGCTTGACCGCATCCGCGACGAGATCTGGCTCAAGCTGTGGGGCAATGTCTGCTTCAACCCGATCAGCGCGCTGACCCATGCAACGCTCGACGTGATCTGCACCGATCCGTCCACGCGCGCGCTGTCGCGCGCGATCATGGTGGAGACGCAAGCGATCGCCGAGACCTTCGGCGTCAAATTCCGCGTCGACGTCGAGCGCCGCATCGAGGGCGCCCGCAAGGTCGGCGCGCACAAGACCTCGATGCTGCAGGATCTCGAGCGCGGCCGCCCGATGGAGATCGACCCGCTCGTCACCGTGGTGCAGGAGATGGGCCGTCTCACCGGGATCGCGACGCCCGCGCTCGACTCGGTGCTGGCGATGGTGACCCAGCGCGCCCGCATCGCCGGCCTCTATGACGGCGTCTCGACACCTTCAGATCCCCGCGCACTGGCGGTGGCGTGATGGCGGGCGAGATGAAGCAGTGGCTGCGCTTCCGGAATAATGGCGCGACCGGGTTCGGCACGCTGACGCCATCGGGTATCAGCGTGCACGAGGGCGAGATGTTCGGCCGCAACACCGCGACCGGCAAGATTCTGGCGCTGTCGGAGGTCGAGCTGCTAGCGCCTTGCGCGCCCAGCAAGATCGTCGCGCTCTGGAATAATTTCCACGCGCTCGCCGCCAAGCTCAACCAGCCGGAGCCGCCGGAGCCGCTGTATCTGCTGAAGGCCACCACCACCATCACGACGCCCGGCGCCGTGATCCGCCGTCCCTCTTATTACGACGGCAAGACCACCTATGAAGGCGAGCTCGGCATCGTCATCGGCAAGACCTGCGCGCGTGTCTCCCCCAGCGAAGCCAACAGCTTCATCTTCGGCTACACCTGCGTCAACGACATCACCGCCAACGACATCCTGACCAGCGACCCCACCTTCCCGCAATGGGCCCGCGCCAAGGGCATCGACGATTACGGTCCGTTCGGCCCGGTCATCGCAACCGGCCTCGATCCGGCCAAGCTGACCGTCCGCACCATCCTCAACGGCGCGGAGCGGCAGAACTACCCGATCTCCGACATGATCTTCTCGGCGCAGGAGCTGGTCAGCAAGATCTCCCACGACATGACCCTGCTCCCCGGCGACCTCATCGCCGTCGGCACCTCGGTCGGCGTCGGCGTGATGAAGGAGCCGGTGAACACGGTCACCGTCGCGATCGACGGCATCGGCGAACTCACCAACGAGTTTCGGCTGTAGCCGCATCCACCGTCCCGTAGCCCGATTTATTCTCGCCGCAGCGCGGCAAAATTGATCCGGCGCAAATCGCGCCGGCACGGCCGCCTTATCCTCCGGCAGTCAATTTCTGACGCCAGGGAGGATCGCCATGACGAATGCCAGTAATGCACTTTTGTGGACGGCTCTGTACTTTGCTCTCGCGTTCGGTGCGATCTTCGCGGTCTGGTTCGCCGACAAGATGCGCTCGAACTTCCTCGGGAAATAGCGAGCGGCGCCGCAGCCCGGATGAGCGGAGCGACATCCGGGACGCCTCTTCGCATGGTCCCGCCCCGCATGTCGCTCCGCTCGTGCGGGCTACTAACGCTACTCGATCCGTCGTGGCCGGCCCTGTCCCGGCAAGCCCGGGCATGACGCGTGTGTGGAAACTCTGTCCGGGAAAACCCGGCACCTTCCGCGCCGCCGCCACCCATCGGCCAACGCAACCAGTCGTGGATCACGCCGCCCGAAACAGCCCACTAACCTCCCCGCCCCTTGCGCTCGGTTCCACTCTTGGCAATCATGGCGAAAATGTGTGCCGGCGTGTGGAATTCACGATGTGGCTGTTTTTCCTGGTTGCCTGGTTCGGCCTGTTGGCCATCGTCGCGGTCGTCGCCCAGCAGGCGTTCGGTCACGACATCAGTCACCTGCCCGCCTGGTTCGCGGACCTGCCGGTGCCGCAACGCGTCGCGACTGGCGTCTTCCCCGCCCTCGCACTGGCCCTGATCGGCGCTTCAGCCTGGCGGCTGTCACGCCAGGACCGCAGCCTGAAGACGCTGCGTGACCGGCTCAAGAAAACCCGCGAGGACGTCGTCGTCGCCCACGCCCTGCAAAACCGCTTGGATGCCACCGTCCAGCATTTGATCGAGAGCGACCCCAGGGAGGCGGTCTCCGCGCTGCACGACAAGCTGGGCGAGACCGAGCAGCGCGCGCTGCTCCAGCAGGGCCGCAACCAGTCCACCGACATGCACGACCAGCTCGCCGAAATCCGCAGTCGCCAGCAGCACCTGCGCGACATGGTCGGCAAGGTCGCCGAGCAGCGCCGCGCGGTCGAGCCGGTCTTCACCGAGATCCGCGACCGCCAGAATCAGCTCGAACGCTCCCTGCACGATCTCGAGACCGACGACCGCAAGAACAACCTCGCCGATCGGCAGAGGGACATCGCGCGTGACGTGGCGGCGCTTCTAGGACGGGTGAACGGCGTCCAGGAGACATTTGCGACCCTCAACCAGTACAAGGAGGATCTGGCGAAATCCCACGCCGAGCTGGTGCCGCTGCGGTCAACCGACGCCGGCATCAACGCCCTGATCGGCGAGCTCAGCCTCAGCCACGAGCGCCTTGCCAAGACCATCGACGAGCTCGAGACCGGCGGCGAGACGCCGCTTCCCACCCGCGTCGAGACGTTGTCGAAGAACAAGATCGAGATCGAGCAGCGCCTCGCCCGCATCGACGACAGCTTCAACATTCTCAAAAGCATCCGGCTCGACTTCGAGGAGCTCGGCCAGCGCCAAGCCCAGCTCGAACGCTCGCTCGCCGATGTCGAGACGGACGCCAACGGCAAGACCCTTGCCGACCGCCAGAACGCGCTGAACGATTTCGTCCTGCAGTCGCGACACCGCCTCGGCGCCCTGCAGGAGACGCTGGCGACGCTCAACGCCTTCAAGGCGGAGCTGTCGAAATCGCAGGCCGACCTCGTCCCGCTGAAGGCGCCGGTGTTCGGCATCGAGGCCCTGATCGCGGAGGTCGGCACCACCCGCGACCTCCTCGCCAAAACCGTCGGCGAGATCGAGGCCAACGGCGACGTCACCCTCGCCTCGCGCGTCGACGCGCTCACCAAGAGCAAGCGCGAGGTCGAAGACCGCCTCGCTCGCATCTTCGACAATTTCAACGCGCTCGATGCCTTGCGCAAGGACATCGGCGGCATCTTCTCGACGATCAGGAGCAGCCTCAACCGGATCGGGTGAGTTGCCGCGTAGGATGGGTAGAGCGAAGCGAAACCCATCACCTCTCCTCGCGAAAATAGCCGATGGGTTTCGCTTCGCTCTACCCATCCTACGGATCACGGGCTGACTGCGGCGCCCCGGAAACATCCAGACACATCACATCTGCGCGCGTCAGACATATGCCGCCAACATGTCCCGCGCGCGCCGCAACTTGGTCGCATTCGGCCGCCCTTCTGTGAGGCGTGTCTGGGGGCACGGCATGGCCGTGTTTGGACCAAACCTTCTAGGGGTATGACTGTGAAGAAGATTGTATTTGCTCTGGGTGCTACGCTTGCTCTGGTGACGGTTGCGAACGCTGCAGATCTGCCGCGCCGCCAGCCCGTGCCGGCCTATCCGGCCGAGCAGGCACCGATCGGCAAGATGCCGATTGGCAAGAGCCCGGTTGGAAAGGCCCCGATCGGCAAGGCGCCCGGCCCGGTCGCTGCGCGTTACTGAGACGCAGCGCAAGACTAGCGTAAGCGGCTGACAGTCGAGGGGCACAGCGTGACGAACAAACCTGATCGATCGGGACCCTGCATCCTTGCGGGGTTTGCCCTCGCGGCCATGATCGCGTGTACGACGCCCTCGGCCTCGGCCCACGAAGCGAACAAGCGCGTTGCCGACGCCAACGCGCTTGCCACGACCGACTCCACATCGCGGCCTCAGCCGCAATCGACGCGGCGCTCCGTCGCGCGCGTGGAGAAAGGTCCCTATTACGTCGACTTCCGTGCCCGCACGGCCGCGAGCTGGGGCCACGCCTTCGTCTGGTACGGCAAGACCAGCGAGAAGGCGGTCGAGGTCGCAGGCCTCACGCCCGCCGGCGACACGTTTGCATACGTGCTCGGCCACCTCACCTTCGTGCCGTCGGAGACCGGTGCGAGCTACGGCGATCTCGATCCGGAATATCTGACCGCGAGCTACCGCGTGTACCTGAACGAAGCCGACGCCAAGCGCGTGTTCGCCTACATCAAGAAACTGCAGGCGAGCTCGCCGGTCTGGAACGCCGAGACCACCAACTGCACCGGCTTCATCGGCGACATCGCCGAGTTCATGGGCCTGAAGGTCCCCTATCGCTGGCAGCGCCCGGAAAACTTCGTCAACAGCCTCAAGGACATGAACGGCGGCCGCCGGATGGTGCGGCTGTCGGCGGAGTAGCTGCCCCTGTGGCGGCGGCCTTGTAGCCCGGATGGAGCGAAAGCGAAATCCGGGACGGCCCTCGCTTGTCGCATGAGTCCCGGATTGCGCTACGCTCCATCCGGGCTACGAACCTCCACCGTCACCTCCGGCGTCATCGCTGTTCATGCGACGAAGCAATCCAGAGTGTTTCCGCGGAGGGATCCTGGATTGCTTCGCTGCGCTCGCAATGACGGTGGTTGATGCAGCGGTGCCGCATAGCGCTCCGGCCACGTTCGGAGCACCTCACCCGTCGGGCAAAACACCCCGCCAATTTCTCCACTCCGCTTGTCAATCCTCACCCGCCAAAATATTCCACTTTACCGAAATTCGGATTTGTCGTACGCACAAGCCACCCTGGCCCGAGACAAGGGGCGGATCGCGATCGTCACGAACCGCGGGCCGGGGTGCGATGGACGCGACGGCGTCGGGCGCGAGCAGCAATTGCAGGGCGGGAAACCGTGAGCAAAGCGCTTCGCGCATACGACCCGGCGCCGACAGCGTCTTCGCATGGCTTCGGGCGCGAGCACACGCCAGCACTCGAAGCGACATGCGAGGACGTGCGCGGACGGCCAAGTCGTGTGGTCCTGACGCCCGGGGTCTGTGCGTCAAGTCCTGCGGTGATGTGGCGGCCAACCGGTGCGCGCATCAGTCATCCGCAAGGCGACGGGGGCAATAGTGCATCGCTCCCCGGGGAGAGCACGAAGTACGCCGTAAACCATCGCGCAGGGAAGGCCGGGCGTTCGGCTCACCTGTGGTCCACCCCGTGTGCATCTTTTTCGTGCACGGACTTACGGGTGCCCGCCGGCGCCCGGCCTTCCCTGCGCCCTTGTCTTTCATGAGGGCAACGCGACGAAGCAAAGCTCGGGCGCAGATGCCGCGAGAGCGCGAAGGCGTGTCTTGATCGGACAAGAATTGCACATGGCCCGCGAGCGCAAATCTACGACCGTCACCCTGAGGTGCGCGCTCGGGGGCGCATCGCGCCACTGAGCAAGCCTCGAAGGGCGACAGCCCGACGCTCGCAGCGTGGCCGCCCATCCTTCGAGGCTCCCTGCACGTTGCTTCGCACCGTGCAGGTCGCACCTCCAGCGACAACCGCTTCGCGGTTGCGCGGGGATGACGGACGAATAC